>NZ_JBEZJP010000150.1:0-16460 GCF_040653175.1 Actinomadura sp. NPDC048032 | reverse complement strand
GTCGACGATCTGCGCGTGTACGCCTCGGCGCTCGGGCAGGAGGCCGTCCGCGCCCTGGCGGACCAGCCGGACGGTTAGAGAGGGCAACCCAGTGGCCTGGAAGGCGAGGAGCCGAGGCCCTCTCGCAGTCAGTCCGGCTTATGGGCGTCTTGCAGCCGGGCAGAGCGTGACCGTCCATGTGCACGTCTCACGGGGGCAGAAGTCCCACGGAGAAAGCACAGTCACGTTCCGACCCGGCGGGCCTCTGGTCCACGTCACGTGGCGGCCTGCGCTCAGCACCTGACGCCCGGCGACTGACCTTCCTCCGTTGCGGACCGCCACCGCGTGGCGTTTCTACCTGCCTTTTCCCGAGTCAACTACGCTTCGTAGCTGATCATTTGCGCTAGGCGGTAACGCGGGCGGGGAGGACGTGATCATGGCACCTGGCGCACCCGAGCTACGTCGCCGTCGCGTGACCCTGCCTTCCGCCGGCAGGGCACTGCGGTTGGTCACTCTCACCTCCGGCTTCGCGATCGGCATGAGCGTGCTGGTGCCGGGCGCGTCCGCCCGCCCGTCCGACCCGCCCGGCCCTAGCGCGAAGGACGTCGAACGGAGCGAACGCGACGTCAGGGAGCAGGCGGCCGAGGTCGGGCGGACGAAGGCCATGCTCGCCCAGGCCGACGGCGAACTCGACAGGCTCGCCGTCACCGCAGAGGCCGCCGTGGAGCGCTACAACGGGGAACTCGTGCAACTGCGGCGCGCGCAGGAGACGTACAGGGACGTCCAAGGGAGGCTCGCCGAGGCGGACCGGAGAGTGGAGCAGGCCAGAGCCGAACTGGCGGCGTTCGCCGCGCAGGTCTACCAGGACAACACCGGCTACGACCCGATGTCCTCGGCGGTCGCGGGGGAAGGCGGGCCCCAGGGCTTCATGGACCGCGCGGGCATGGTGAAGATGCTCGCCGAACGGCGGACCGCCATGTTCCGCCGGGTCGAGGCCTCCAAGACGGTTGCGGACGTCTTCCGCCGCCAGGCGAAGACCGCGCTGGACGAGCAAGGCGCAGCCACGAGGCGCGCCGACGAGGCCAAACGGCTCGCACAGGACGCTGTGGCCACCCAACAGGAGGCCGTCCAGCGCATCGAGACGGATAAGCGCCGTCTGGAACACAAGCTTGGTAAGGCCCAGGCGCATGCTGCGGAAGTCAAGCGCGCGCGGGAACGTGCGCGGGAACGAGCGCGGGAGAAGGCGCAGACGCGCAAGTTCCGTTCGGATTTCCCCGTTCCGAAGGAGGTGCCACCAGAGGCGCGCGGTGCCATCGCGGTCGAGGCGGCGCTCAAGTGGCTCGGCACGCCCTACTCCTGGGGCGGGGGCGACATGGACGGGCCGACCTACGGCATCGATCAGGGCGCCGGGACGGTCGGCTTCGACTGCTCAGGCCTGACCATGTACGCGTGGAACAAGGCGGGTGTGCGGCTCGACCACTGGACGGGCACCCAGTGGACGTCCGGACCGCACATTCCCATCAGCAGACTGCGCGCAGGTGACCTGGTCTTCTTCGCGACCAATCGCTCCGACCCCGCCACGATCCACCACGTCGGGCTCTACCTCAGCGATGGACGCATGGTGGAAGCGCCCTACACCGGTGCACGGGTGCGCATAGCGAGCATCCACCGGCACGACCTGATCGGTGCCACACGCCCTGCGGGCTGATAGAGCCCAACCCCCGTACAAAGCGAGAACCCTCCTGCAGGAGTCCTACAGAAGGGTTCGTCGCGAGCGTCGCGTGGGCGGCAGGGAGCGGGTCGGTGCCGTCCGCGACTCCGCACGGCCCGGCCGGCCGCACGGGCCGGAGACGGCTCAGTGGCCGCCCTGGTCGGAGGCGCGCTTGAAGGAACGCTCGATCTCCTGCTCGGCCTCCACGCGGCCCACCCAGCTGGCGCCTTCGACGGACTTGCCGGGCTCCAGGTCCTTGTAGACCTCGAAGAAGTGCTGGATCTCCAGCCGGTCGAACTCGGCGACGTGGTGGATGTCGCGCAGGTGCTCCATGCGGGGGTCGGTGGCGGGGACGCACAGGACCTTGTCGTCGCCGCCGGCCTCGTCGGTCATGCGGAACATGCCCACGGCGCGGCAGCGGATGAGGCAGCCGGGGAACGTCGGTTCCTGGAGCAGGACCAGGGCGTCCAGGGGGTCGCCGTCCTCGCCGAGGGTGTCCTCGACGAAGCCGTAGTCGGCCGGATACTGCGTGGAGGTGAAGAGCATGCGGTCGAGCCGGATGCGGCCGCTCTCGTGGTCCACCTCGTACTTGTTCCGCTGACCCTTCGGGATCTCAATCGTGACGTCGAAATCCAAGATGTCCTCCGCTCCCTGCGCGCTCGCAGTGAATAGTCTTTCGGGAGCCTGTGGGCGAGGCCGGCACCACAGGTGAGTGTTCCCCTGTATAAGGATGTCGCACGTTGGTGAGTGCTGAGTGGGAGAGGGGCGGTCACGTGCCTGGACGGGGCCGGGCCCTCGCAGTCCTGTCGCTGTCCCTCCTTAACGTTTTCGCCGTCGCCGCAGGTCTGGCAGTGGTGAAACTCACACCCGACCGCCGCCTGTCGCCGCAACCGCCCAGCGTGGCGGCGCGCGACCTGGTGCGGATCGCGCCGTCGTCCGCCGCGATCCCCGCCGCGGAGCCCGGGTCGGGCCGTCCGCCCGACCCGTCCGCCCTGGCGGGGCGGCTGTCCGCGCTGATCGGGGGACCGCAGGCGAAGATAAACGCGGTGGTCGTCGACGCGGAGACCCGGCGGCCGCTGTACGAGCTGCGCGCCGGGCAGCCCGCCACCCCGGCCTCGACGACGAAGCTGGCGACGTCGGTGGCGGCGCTGGCCTCGGCCGGGCCGGGCCACCGGATCACCACCCGGGTCGTGCGCGGCGCCGGCGACGGGATCATTCTGGTCGGAGGCGGGGATCCTACCCTGACGGCGTTGCCGCCGCGTGCCGGAGCCGACCACCCGCCCTATGCGTCGCTTGCGGATCTCGCCCGCCAGACGGCTGCGGCCCTGAAGACGTCTGGCACGGGCCAGGTGCGCGTGGACTACGACTCGTCCGCCTACCAGGGGCCCCGAACGGCTGCGGGTTGGAAACCCAACTATCTGCCCGACGGCGAGGTGGCGCCTGTCAGCGCCTTGACCGTCGATGAGGGACGTGTAGCGCCATCGGACCCGTCCAGCAAGACACGGGTTTCGGACCCGCCTTCCGCTGCGGCCAGGGAGTTCGCGCGCCTGCTGTCCAAGAACGGGGTCAGTGCCAGGGCCGGACGTTCGACCATCGCTGGTAAGGGGGCTGCGCAACTCGGCGCCGTCCAGTCGCCGCCGTTGTCCGCGCTCGTGGAGCATCTGCTGACCGACAGCGACAACGACGTGGCCGAGGCGGTGGCCCGCCAGGTGGCCATCAATCTGGGACGTCCCGCGACATTCGCCGATGCCGCGCAGGCCGTCCGGCAGGTTCTCGCTGGGTTGGGCGTGGCCGAGGGAGTCTCGGTCAACGACGGCAGTGGGTTGTCGCCGCTCAACCGCATCTCGCCCATCGCGCTGGCCCGGATCGTCTCTCTCGCCGCGGGCGGAGACCATCCGAAGCTGCGCCCGGTCATCACCGGCCTGCCCATCGCAGGGTTCTCCGGGACGTTGAGCCCGCCCCGCTACACCGTCACGGCCAGCCAGGGAGGCGCGGGGATGGTGCGCGCCAAGACCGGCACCTTGGCGGGCGTCAGCACCCTGGCCGGACTCGCCTACGACGCGGACGGGCGCCTGCTCGCCTTCGCGTTCATGGCAGGAGATGGCAAGGGACCGGTCGACCCCGGCAAGCTCGACCAGCTCGCCGCAGCGGTGGCCACCTGCGGATGCGGCTGATCTGAGGCCCCACACCCGAGCCGCGGCGCGGGTGTGGGGGCGCCCGTACGGGAGATAACCAGAACGGTTGTTCGTTGAACGACCAAGCAGGGCGCTCCGGCGCCGCGTTCCGAACGTACGGTGGTGACATGAGCGCCTCAATGATCGACTGGAACCTGGCGGTCCAGGCCGGCACCCGGCTCGTCAGGCCCGGGCCGCAGGTCACCCATGCCGAGGCCCGTGAGGTCGTCAAGGAGCTGCGCGACCTGTCGAAGATCGCCCACGGGCACGTCCGGGACTTCACCGGGATGGCGTCCGAGCTCGACCCCGACCCTGCGACGATCGTGGACAGGCCCGGCTGGATCCGTGCCAACGTGGACGGTTTCCGGGTGGTGCTGGAGCCGCTCATGGAGCAGATGTCCGCGAAGGGGAACGGCGGCCCCCTCGGTGGGGCGGGCAACGTCGTCGTCCAGGCGGTCGGTTCTCGCGTCACGGGCATGCAGGTGGGCGCCATCCTGGCGTACATGGCGAGCCGCGTCCTGGGGCAGTACGAGCTGTTCCTGCCGCCGGACCCGTCCGGGCGTGCGCCGACAGGGCGGCTGACTCTGGTCGCGCCCAACATCGTCCATGTGGAGCAGGAGCTCGGTGTGGAGTCGCGTGACTTCCGCCTCTGGGTCTGCCTGCACGAGGAGACGCACCGCGCCCAGTTCACCGGCGTCCCCTGGCTGCGCGAGTACGTCCAGGACCAGATGACCAAGTTCCTCCTCGCGTCCGACCTCGACCCCGGCATGATGCTGGACCGCATCCGGGACGCGGCCGAGGCCGTCGCCGACGCCGTACGCGGCGGTGACTCCAACCTCATCGACGCGATCCAGACGCCTGAGCAGCGGGAGATCCTCGACCGCCTCACCGCCGTGATGACGCTTGTCGAAGGGCACGGCGACTACGTCATGGACGCCGTGGGCCCCGAGGTGGTGCCGTCCGTCCAGCAGATCCGGTCGCGTTTCCAGGGACGGCGCTCGGGCGGCTCCAAGCTCGACAAGACGATCCGGCGCCTGCTCGGCATCGACCTGAAGATGAAGCAGTACGCGGAGGGGTCGCGGTTCGTGCGGAGGGTCGTCACCGAGGTCGGTATGAGCGGCTTCAACCAGGTCTGGCAGTCGCCGGAGACGCTCCCGAGCCACGACGAAATCAAGGAACCCACGCTGTGGATGAGCAGGGTCGTCGGCACACGCGCCATCGATGCTCCGCCGAAGGCCAACGAGGCCTGACCCACAGCGACCCTGAGGCTTTGCCCGCCTTGGGCGTGCGACGCCGTGTGATGGTAGACGTTTGCCATGGGCCCTGATCCGGCTGTGGCAGCGGTGCGTCTCGCGGTGCGCCGGGTGCTCGCCGACGTGCCTGAGGGCGCGATGGTGCTGGCCGCATGCAGCGGGGGCGCTGATTCGCTGGCGCTCGCTGGGGCGCTGGCCTTCGAAGCGCCCAGGGCAGGGCGTCGGGCCGGAGGCATCACCATCGACCATGGCCTGCAGGACGGCTCGGACAAGCGTGCCGACGAGGTGGTCCGAACCATGGTCGGCCTTGGTCTCGACCCAGCGGGATCTGTCGCGGTCACTGTCGACGGACCAGGCGGCCCAGAGAACGCAGCCCGGGACGCCCGATACACAGCCCTGGACGGTGCCGCTCATCGATTCGGCGCTACGGGCGTCTTGCTTGGTCACACGCAAGACGACCAAGCCGAAACCGTCCTGCTCGGGCTGGCGCGTGGTTCGGGGGCCCGCTCGCTGGCCGGCATGCCCGCCACTTTCAGACGCTCCAGTGGCGTCCTCTACCTAAGGCCCTTGCTGGGACTGGATCGCGCCACCACGCGCCGCGCCTGCAAAGCCATGGGCCTGGACCCCTGGGACGACCCCCACAACATCGACCGTGCCTTCGCGCGCGTGCGCGTCCGGCACGAGGCCCTTCCCGCTCTGGAGGAGGCGCTCGGCCCGGGAGTGGCCGAAGCACTGGCGCGGACGGCGAGGATGCTGCGCGACGACGCCGACGCCCTAGACGAGATGAGCGCTCGCGCCTACTCCGACTTGGAGGCCTCCGAAGACGGTTACACGGTGGCGGTCCGCCTGGAAGGGCTCGCAGGGCTGCCCAGAGCCGTCCGCACCAGGGTGCTGCGGACGGCGGCGGTCAGGGCCGGCAGCCCACCGGGTACGCTCGCGGCGGTCCATATCGATGCAGTGGATCGGCTGGTCACGGCCTGGCACGGCCAGCGGCACGTGGATCTGCCCGGGGGGCTGCGCGCCTTCAGGAGGTCTGGAAAGCTGCTGTTCGGCCCGGTTTGACGTCGCGGTGTGTGCGGATCATCACGTGCCGCGTCCGCCGCGCACTGCCCGAACGGCGCGCGGCGGTGTCCGTCCGACGTCCGTCCCACCGGACGGGCGAGGTCTGAGCTATGAGGTGGGGTTGTGGACGAGAAGGACCTGGGCAACGACCTGGCGAAGGTGCTGATTTCCGAGGACGACCTGCAGGCCAAGGTGCGCGAGCTCGCTTCGCAGATCGACGCCGACTACGCGGGCAGGGACCTGCTGCTCGTCGGGGTCCTCAAGGGTGCCGTCATGATCATGGCCGACCTGGCGCGGGCGCTGCACTCGCCCGCCTCCATGGACTGGATGGCCGTGTCGTCCTACGGCTCGGGCACGAAGTCCTCCGGCGTCGTCCGCATCCTGAAGGACCTCGACACCGACATCCTCGACCGGCACGTCCTGATCGTGGAGGACATCGTCGACTCGGGCCTGACGCTGTCGTGGCTGGTGAGCAATCTGCGCTCGCGCAACCCCGCCTCGCTGGAGATCTGCGCGCTGCTGCGCAAGCCGGAGGCCGTCACGACCGAACTCGACGTGAAGTACATCGGCTTCGACATCCCGAACGAGTTCGTCATCGGCTACGGGCTCGACTATGCGGAGCGGTACCGGAACCTGCCCTTCGTCGGGACCCTGGCCCCGCACGTGTACGGCGGGGACGGAGCCTGAGCGTCCAGGAGGTTGCCGGCAGGTGCGGGGAGGCCCGGATCGCCCGGACATGTCCACGCCGGCCGGAGGCGCACCAACGCCCCCAGGGAACAAGGGACCGTGACGAATCGTTGCAAAGGTCGTTGACGGGTATAGGCAAGGGATGCGGGAGAACGGCGTCGGCTGCGTCTCCTACGCCTGCGGTGTACCGTCGGTGTCCCGGACCCTGGGTTCGGGAAGCCATATGAGGGAAGCCGCCACGGTGGGACCGGAGCCCCGGGCGACGGGCCTTCCCGTTGGTCGCATTGTTGGTCGCAGTGGCGTCCGTCCCCAGGGACGGGCGAGGATCGCACACAGAGTTGGTCAGGAGGGACGGGCCCCTACGGGGTAACCGGATAAATGGACGTGAAGCGCTATTTTCGCGGGCCGCTGCTGTGGATCCTGCTGTTCGGCCTCTTGGTCGCCCTCGTCATGTGGGGCGTCAACCCCGGCCGTTCGTTCGAGAAGGTCGACACATCCAAGGTCGTCCAGGAGATCAACGCGGGCCAGGTGAAGTCCGCCAAGATCATTGACAAGGACCAGCGGATCGAGCTGACGCTCACCAACGGCAAGCAGCAGCAGGCCTCCTGGGTCGAGGGCCAGGGCCTCCAGCTGCAGCAGCAGCTTCAGAACCAGGCCAACGCCGGCAAGCTGTCCGGCGGCTACAACGTTGATGTCCCGAAGCAGAGCTTTTTCCTGAACCTGCTGTTCAGCCTGCTGCCCATCGTGGTCATCGTGCTGATCTTCCTGTTCATCATGAACCAGATGCAGGGCGGCGGCTCGCGGGTGATGAACTTCGGCAAGTCCAAGGCCAAGCTCATCACCAAGGACACCCCGAAGACCACCTTCGCCGACGTGGCCGGGGCCGACGAGGCCCTGGAGGAGCTCGAAGAGATCAAGGACTTCCTGCAGAACCCGGCGAAGTTCCAGTCCATCGGCGCCAAGATCCCCAAGGGTGTGCTGCTGTACGGCCCGCCCGGCACCGGCAAGACGCTGCTGGCGCGCGCCGTCGCCGGCGAGGCGGGCGTGCCGTTCTACTCGATCTCCGGCTCGGACTTCGTCGAGATGTTCGTCGGCGTGGGCGCGTCCCGGGTCCGCGACCTGTTCGAGCAGGCCAAGACCAACGCCCCCTCGATCATCTTCATCGACGAGATCGACGCCGTCGGCCGGCACCGCGGCGCGGGCCTCGGCGGCGGCCACGACGAGCGCGAGCAGACCCTCAACCAGCTGCTGGTCGAGATGGACGGGTTCGACGTCAAGGGCGGCGTGATCCTGATCGCCGCGACGAACCGTCCCGACATCCTCGACCCGGCGCTGCTGCGTCCCGGCCGCTTCGACCGCCAGGTCACCGTGGACCGTCCCGACCTGGAGGGCCGCAAGGGCATCCTGCGCGTGCACGGCCGCGGCAAGCCGTTCGCGCAGGACGTCGACCTCGACGTGATCGCGCGCCGCACGCCGGGCTTCACCGGCGCCGACCTGGCCAACGTGATCAACGAGGCGGCGCTGCTCACCGCGCGCTTCGACCGCAAGCTGATCGACATGGACACCCTGGAGGAGTCCATCGACCGCGTCATGGCCGGTCCGGAGCGCAAGACCCGGGTGATGTCGGAGAAGGAAAAGAAGATCATCGCCTACCACGAGGGCGGCCACGCCCTGGTGGCTCACGCGCTGCCGAACTCCGACCCGGTGCACAAGGTGACGATCCTTCCGCGCGGACGGGCCCTGGGTTACACCATGACCCTCCCGATGGAGGACAAGTTCCTCACGACCCGTTCGGAGATGACCGACCAGCTCGCCATGCTGCTGGGCGGCCGCACCGCCGAGGAACTGGTCTTCCACGAGCCGACCACCGGCGCGGCCAACGACATCGAGAAGGCCAGCTCCATCGCCCGCAACATGGTGACCGAGTACGGCATGAGCGAGCGCCTCGGCGCGCGCAAGTTCGGCACCGGGCAGGGCGAGGTCTTCCTCGGCCGCGACATGGGCCACGAGCGCGACTACTCCGAGGACATCGCCTCCGCGATCGACGACGAGGTCCGGCGCTACATCGAGGGCGCGCACGACACCGCGTGGGAGATCCTCGTCGAGTACCGGGACGTCCTGGACGAGCTCGTCGTCAACCTGATGGAGAAGGAGACGCTGTCCAAGCAGCAGGTGCTGGAGATCTTCGCGCCGATCCAGAAGCGGCCGCACCAGAACTCCTACACCGGCTACGGCAAGCGCCTCCCGTCCGACCGCCCGCCGGTGCTCACGCCCAAGGAGCTGGCCCTGCTCGGCCCGCAGGACGTCGCCGACCTGACCAAGAACAACGGCCAGAGCGGCGTCACCTCTGAGGCCGTCGACCCGGCCCCGGGCGAGAGCTGACGGCCTTGGCGATCCCGTACGACGAGGCGCCGATCGAGAACGACCCGCCGGGCGAGACCCTGCACGGCGGGCGTTTCGACCACGCGCGCATCGAGAAGGCCGTGCGCGAGATCCTGATCGGCATCGGGGAGGACCCCGAGCGCGACGGGCTGCGCGACACCCCAGCCAGGGTGGCGCGCGCGTACGCCGAGCAGTTCGCGGGCCTGCGCCAGAAGCCCGAGGACGCGCTCACCACGGTGTTCGACGCCGACCATGAGGAAATGGTCCTGGTGAAGGACATCGAGGTGTACTCCGTTTGCGAGCATCACCTGGTGCCTTTCCACGGGGTCGCGCACGTGGGCTACACGCCCAACAAGAAGGGCCAGATCACCGGTCTGTCGAAGCTGGCGCGGCTGGTGGACGTGTACGCCCGCCGGCCGCAGGTGCAGGAGCGCCTCACCAGCCAGGTGGCCGACGCGATGATGACGGTGCTGGAGCCCCGCGGCGCGATCGTGGTGATCGAGGCCGAGCATCTGTGCATGACGATGCGCGGGGTGCGGAAGCCGGGCGCCAAGACGGTGACGTCGGCGGTGCGCGGCGACTTCCGGGACCACCCCGAGACGCGGTCCGAGGCGATGAGCCTGATTCTCGGCCGCTGACGGGCACTCGGGCTCCTTCGAGTCCGCCTGAACGTCTGAACGGGCCTCAGCGTCAAGCTGAGGCCCGTTCTGCTGCTTCCGGAGAGGGTATGCCGGACGGATGAGGCGGTTGGAGGGCCGCTCCGGCGGGTCGATCGCAAGGCATAGGGTTGGGTGACATGACCAGTGCCGCCGTTCCGGGGCTGCCCGAGCCAGGGCGGTGCCTCGTCATGGGCGTGGTCAACGTGACCCCCGACTCCTTCTCCGACGGCGGAGCCTGGTTCGACCCGGAGAAGGCGGTCCGCCACGGGCTCGATCTCGTGGGCGAGGGCGCCGACATCGTGGACGTGGGCGGCGAGTCGACGCGGCCCGGTGCGCAGCGTGTGTCCCAGGAAGAGGAACTGCGCCGCGTGGTTCCGGTCATTGAGGCGCTCGTGGCCGAGAACGTCCCCGTGAGCGTCGACACCATGCGCGCCGAGGTCGCCGAGGCCGCGGTCGGCGCGGGCGCGCGGCTGGTGAACGACGTGAGCGGCGGCTTGGCCGACCCGGATATGCCGCGCGTGGTGGCCGCCGCGGGCGTGCCCTACGTGGTGATGCACTGGCGCGGCCACAGCCATGACATGTACAACCGCGCCATCTACACGGACGTGGTTCGTGAGGTGCGCGACGAACTGCTGCACAGGGTCGACGCCGTGCTGGGGGAGGGCGTCGATCCGTCGATGATCGTGCTCGACCCTGGGCTGGGCTTCGCCAAGAACCCGGAGACGGGGCACAACTGGTCGCTGCTTGCCCATCTCGACGCGTTCACTGGTCTCGGCTACCCCGTCCTGGTGGGCGCGTCCCGCAAGGGGTTCCTGACGCGGCTCCTTGCGGAACCGGACGGGACGCGCCGTCCGTTCGGCGAATGCGATGACGCGACCGTGGCCATCACGTCTCTCGTTGCGGCCGCCGGGGCATGGTGCGTAAGGGTGCACAGGGTCCGGCCCAACGCGGACGCGGTACGGGTGGCGGCCGCGATGCGCGGGGCGCGTCTGGCCGGCCCCGACAGCGTGAGCCAGGAAAGCGCGAGCAAAGGCAGTGCTATCAAGGACAGCGCTACCAAGGACAGCAACGACGACGCCAGTAACGACGACGGGAGTCCCCGCCTATGAGCCGTGCCGTGAACCGCGCCGACGTGGACGAGGTCCATGCCGAGTTCTACGCCGCGTTCGAGGCCGGTGACTTCGACCGCATGTCGGCGGTCTGGGCGGACGGCCCGTACGCCGACGGCGTCTCCTGCGTCCACCCCGGCTGGACGATGCTGCGGGGACGAGAGGCTGTCCTGCGCTCGTGGGCGCTCATCATGGCCAACACGTCCTACATCCAGTTCGTGCTCACCGACGTGGAGACGGACGTGTACGGCGACCACGCCGTGGTGACGTGCAAGGAGAACATCCTGACCGCCGACGAGGACACCGAAGCAGGGTTCCTCGCCGGTGGAAGCATCGTGGCGACGAACGTGTTCGTACGGGCGGGTGGGGAGTGGCGGCTTCTGCTTCACCACGGCTCCCCCGTCCTCAACGTCGTGGATGCAGAGGAAGAATGACTCTCGACCGCATCGAGTTGCGCGGGCTTCGGGCGCGGGGCCGCCACGGGTGCCTGCCTGCCGAGCGCGACCTGGGCCAGGAGTTCGTCGTGGACGCCGTCCTCGGCCTCGACACGCGCCCCGCCGCGGAAGGCGACGACCTCTCGCGTACCGTCGACTACGGAACGCTCGCCGGCCGGCTGGTCGCCGCCGTGGAGGGGGAGCCCCTGAACCTCCTGGAAACGCTGGCCGACCGGCTGGCGAAGATATGTCTGGAAGATCGACTGGTGTCCGAGGTCGAGATCACCGTCCACAAGCCGAGCGCCCCGATCCCGCACCCCTTCGCCGACGTCGCCGTGAAGATCACGAGGAGTCGCCCATGACAGCGTCCGACCGCATGCCCGACCGCACCGCCACCGGTGGGCACATGCTGGTCCAGCACCGTGTCGTGTTCTCGATCGGCAGCAATCTCGGGGACCGGCTGGACAACATCCAGGAGGCGGTCGACGCCCTGTTCGACGCGCCAGGGCTGAGTTTCGTGGCGTTCTCCCCGGTCTACGAGACCGCCCCCTATGCGCCGCCCGGGGAGAGCATCCCGGAGCAGGGCGACTTCCTGAACATCGTGCTCATCGCCGACACGCGGCTGCCCCCGGAGAACCTGCTGGAGCGGGTCCTGAACATCGAGAACTCGATGCGCCGCGAACGCCTGGTCCGCTGGGGTCCCCGCACCCTCGACATCGACATCGTGACCTTCGGCGACATCACGTCCGACGACCCCGATCTGACGCTCCCGCACCCGCGCGCGCACGAGCGCGCGTTCGTCCTCGTCCCGTGGGCCGACATCGAGCCCGACGTGCTGCTGGCCGGGCACGGTCGCGTGGGAGACCTGGCCGAGGCCAAGCAGGCGGAGGGCGGCCCGTCGGCGTGCCGCCGGCGTGACGACCTGGTTCTGCAGCAGCCTGCATGAAGCCGTCCCGCCCCCTGTTCCTCGTCGCCCTCGTGGTCGTCATAGGGGTCATCACCTGGGCGGTGCTGCGTTCTGCCTACCTGTCGCTGCCCCCGCTGCCGTGGACCGCTGTGCCGACGCTGCTGCTGCTCGCCCTCGGTGAGGCCTTCACAGGGTTGAACGTCCTGCGCCGCATTCGCCGCAAGCCCTCCAGCGGACGCGCGGCGGACTCCGCCCGCAAGCCAAGGCAGAAGCCGCTCGATCCACTCGCGGTGGCGCGCCTGGCGGCCCTGGGGAAGGCCAGTGCGCATTCCGCGGCGGTCATCGCGGGCGTGTTCGGCGGCTTCGCCGTCAGCCTCTCCGCGTCGCTGGAGAAGTCGACGCCCCGCCACGACTTCTTCGTGAGCGGCGGCACCTTCCTCGCGGCCATCGTGCTGGTGGCGGCGGCGTTCTTCCTGGAGTACGCGTGCCGGGTTCCGAAGGGACCGGACGACGAGCAGCGCGACCAACCCGGCGCGTCCCGGGCCTGAGGTCCGTCGGGGGTCGCGGTGCCGGGTGACTTGCGGGCTTCGCGCTACTTGTCGATGTCGCCGACGACGAAGAACATCGAGCCCAGAATGGCGATCATGTCGGCGACCAGGGTGCCGGGCAGCAACTCCGCGAGCACCTGGATGTTGTTGAAAGACGCGGACCGCAGTTTCATCCGCCACGGTGTCTTCTCGCCCCGCGACACCAGGTAGTACCCGTTGATGCCCAGCGGGTTCTCCGTCCAGGCGTAGGTGTGTCCCTCCGGCACCTTCAGAACCTTCGGCAGCCGTTGGTTGATGGGGCCGGGCGGGAGGTCGGCGAGGCGGTCCAGGCAGGCGTCCGCGAGGTCCAGGGAAGCATGCACCTGGTCGAGCAGGCATTCGAAGCGGGCCAGGCAGTCGCCCTCCGACCGGGTGACCACGCGGACGTCCAGTTCGCCGTAGGCGAGGTAGGGCTCGTCCCGGCGCAGGTCGAAGTCCACGCCGGACGCGCGAGCGATGGGCCCGGACACCCCGTACTGCAGGATCTGCTCCTGGGTGAGGACGCCGACCCCCCTGGTACGGGCCCGGAAGATCTCGTTGCCCATGATGAGGTCGTCGATGTCGCCCATGCGGGCGCGCACCTCGGAGACCGCCGCCCGCGCGCGCGCCGCCCAACCGGCGGGCAGCTCGTCCTTCAGCCCGCCGACACGGTTGAACATGTAGTGCATGCGTCCACCGGAGATCTCCTCCATGACGCGTTGCAGGACCTCACGCTCGCGGAACGCGTAGAAGATCGGGGTGATGGCGCCCACTTCCAGCGGGTAGGAGCCCAGGAACATCAGGTGGTTGAGGATCCGGTTCAGCTCTGCCAGCAGCGTCCTCGCCCACACCGCGCGTAGGGGGACCTCCATGCCGAGCATGCGTTCGACGGCCAGAACGACGCCGAGTTCGCTGGAGAACGCCGACAGCCAGTCGTGCCGGTTCGCCAGGACGATGATCTGCCGGAAGTCGCGGACCTCGAACAGCTTCTCCGCTCCCCGGTGCATGTAGCCCACGATGGGCTCCGCCGCCGAGATGCGTTCGCCGTCCAAGGTGAGCTTCAGCCGGAGCACGCCGTGCGTGGACGGGTGCTGGGGGCCGATGTTCAGGGTCATGTCCTCGGTGGCGAGCTCTTTGGCGCCCGCACCGATCCCGACGATCCGTTCGGTGGTCATGGTCGCGCCTCCGCCACTCCGATCACTGCTTCATGGTCCCATGGCGAGCGGTAGTCGTTATCCGATTGACTAGGGGGCAATGAACGCGAGCCACGGCGAACCGCCGTTCGATCCCGCCGCGCATCCCGGACAGCAGGGCGCGGTGCGTCCGCCCGTGCCGTCCGGTCCGGGCCACGGCGGTCAGCCACCTGGTCAGGGCCAGACAGGGGCACCATACCCGCCGCAGCAGGGGCCGCCCGTCTACCAGGCGGACCAGGCCTTCGCGCCTGGTGCCGGCCTTCACTGGTCGCCCATCTCAAAACGCCATGCCTGGCACAGGCTTCTCACCGCGGTCCTGTGGGCGATTCCCGTGGGTGGCGTTGGCGCTTTCATCGTGTGGAGGAACGGCACCGTGGTCGCGGCGTCCATGTGGGTCGTCGCCGTCGTCCTCGGGGTCATCCTCACCTGGGTCGTCGCGGAGCTGGACCGCAGGGCCTACGGCTACGCCGAGCGTGGCGACGACCTCATCGTGACCCACGGCGTCCTCGTCCGGCGGCTCATCGTGGTCCCGTACGGGCGGATGCAGTTCGTGGACGTCACCGCCGGGCTTCTGGAGCGGTGGATGGGTGTCGCCACCGTCCGCATGCACACCGCCGCCGCGGCTACGGACGCGACGATTCCGGGACTGCCCACTGCGGAGGCCGCGCTCCTGCGTGACCGTCTCGCGCAGAAGGGCGAGGAGCGGGGCATGGGCCTATGAGCGGCCCTTACGGCCCGTATGGCCCGCCTGGACGATCCGGCCCGCCCGGCCCGCCTGGCCCGCCTGGCCCGCCTGGACAACCGGGCCCGCCCGGACCGCCTGGACCCGCGGGCCCCTATGGTCGCCCTGCGGGGCCGCCCTACCCGCCGCCCCGTCCCGGGTTCGGCCCGCCACGTCCGCCGTATGCGTACGGACCGCCCCAGGCGCAACGCCCACCGATCCGCTTCTCGGAGGGCACGCACAGGCTCCACTGGGCAACGGCCCCGCTTCGCGCGTTCGTCTTCCTCATCATCTACTTCGTCCTGCTCGGCTTCCCTCTGCTGCTGACCCAGACCAGCAGTGGCATCACCCTGGCGCTCACGCCGGAGGTGATCCTGAGGTTCATCCTCGTGACCATCCCCATGGGACTGATCGCAGTAGGAACCGGCCTGTGGACCTGGCTTGCCCTGCGTTTCCGTGTCGACAACGACGACCTCGTCGTCGAAACCGGCATCCTCCGTAAGAACGCGCGCCGCATCCCGCTTTCGCGGGTCCAGGCCATCGACGTCGTGCGTCCGCTGGTGACGCGGGTGTTCGCGCTTTCTGAAGTGCGCGTGGAGCTGGCAGGGGGCGAGCAGAGCGAAATCGCCCTCCGCTACCTGGGCCGGCAGTCGGCGCAACAGCTGCGTGCCGAACTCCTCGCCCGCGCGGCCGGGCTCCCGGGCCAAACTCCGGAAGCGCCTGAACGGCACCTGTGGCGCGTACCGTTCGGCACTCTGCTGGGGTCGCTCATCGTGCGGCTGCCCGTCCTGGGGACGGTGCTGCTCTTCCTCGCGTCGCTCATCTTCCTGGTGATGTACGCGGAGGGCGGCATCCTGGCCGTCACCATCCCGGTCCTGCTCGGCCTCATCCGAGCCGTGATCGCACCTCTGGTCATGTACGCCAACTTCACGGTCGCGATGTCACCGGACGGGATCCGCCTGCGCTACGGCCTGCTGGAGACCCGGATGCAGACGCTTCCGCCTGGTCGCGTCCAGGCCGTCAGCATCGTCGAACCGTTGATCTGGCGGAGCCTGGGCTGGGCCCGCGTCGACGTCACCGTCGCCGGATACGCGGGCGAGCGCCAAGCGCTCTCGTCGACCCTTCTCCCCGTCGCGCCGCGCCAAGTCGCCATGCACCTCGTGTCGCAGGTCTTCCCGGGGACGCAGGTGGACTCGGTCGCTCTCGTCCCCGCGTCGTCCAAGACCGTGTCGATCGAGCACGCGGACGGCGCCGGCACCGACGACGTGGTCTTCGTGACCCGGCACGGATGGCTCTGTCGCCGCACGGATGTGATCGCTCACGCGCGTGCGCAGAGCGTTCGGCTGACCGTGAACCCCTTCCAGCGCCTGCTGGGCCTGGCGACCGTCCACGTGGACGCGCCTCCGGGGCCGGTCCAGGTGGCCGCGGCGGACCGCGAGCTGGGCGAGGCCCGCGCGATCGTGGAGTCCACCGTGAACCGAGCCCTCGCCGCCCGCCGCGCCGGTGGCGGCGACCCCACCCACTGGGCCCGCTGACGACTTATCCACAGGATCGCGTTCTCCTCCCGCGCCCCCCGGCGTCCTCCGACGATGGAACACGTCGGCCCGCCCGAGGGGGGAGGGC
>NZ_JBEZJP010000149.1:0-16470 GCF_040653175.1 Actinomadura sp. NPDC048032 | reverse complement strand
GACGCGGCGGATCTCGGTCTTGAAGCCGGGACCGGCCGGCGCCCGCCGGGCCCACTCGACGGCCTCCTCCTTCGAGGCCACGTCGAGGATGTAGAACCCGCCGAACAGCTCCTTCGTCTCGCCGTACGGGCCGTCGGTGACGACGGGCGGCTCGGAGGAGTGGTCGACGACCACGCTCTCGGACGGGTCGTCGAGCCCCTCGGCGGCGAGCAGCACCCCGGCCTGGATCAGTTCCTGGTTGAACCGGCCCACGGTCTCGATCATCTCGGCGGGGTCCGTGTCCGCCATGCCCGCGTACGCCTCGTCCGTCGCCCGCATGATCAGCATGTACTTCATCGCTCTGTCTCCGTGTGCGTCCGGGCCCCTCCGCGGGGCCCTCTCATCCCTAGGTCGAACGGAGGACGGCTTGGATCGACACGTCCCCCCGTATTTCTTCCCAGAGACGTCGCCGCGCACGAAACACCTGGTCAGGGCGCTGCCTCAAGGGCGCCAGTACAGCGCCGGGTCAGGGTGGTCGACGAAGCCGAGGTCGCGGTAGAGGCGCTCGCCGTCGCGGGAGGCGTGCAGGTCCACGCGCGCGACGTCGCGCTCCCGGAACCAGTCGAGCAGGCCGTGCATGATCGCGCGGCTGTGGCCGCGGCGCCGGTGCGCCGGATCGGTGACCACGCCGATCACCTGGCCGAGGCGGCCGCTGGGCAGGTGCGGGCCGGGCAGCCGCTGCTCGAAGGTCCCGATCCCGCACGCGGCCAGGCCGCCGTCGCCGTCGCCGTCCACGACGAGGATCCGCACCGTGTCCGCCGTCAGCTGCTCCTTCAGCACCGTGGCGAGGGTGTGCCGCCACCCGTCGTCCCCGGCCGGCGGGGCGAAGAACTCCCCGCCGAGATCCTCGAAGAGCAGCGCCCGCAGCCGCACGAGCTCCGCGACGTCGCCTTCCACCGCCTGCCGCACCCCGGTGCGGCGTCCGTCCTGGTCCATGGGACAAGAGTGACGTAATTACTTCACGCACCTCAACCCTTACAGCGGACGCCGTGAACCGCGACGCGGCTGCCCATGGCCGCCCTACGCGCCGGAGGCGGCCGTGCCGAAGGGGTTGTCGAGGACGTAGCGCCAGCGGCCGTCCGGGCCCCGGCGGGCGACGTCGGTGGCGGTGCCCTCGATGCGGACCGGGCCCTCGGCCCCCTCGCCTTCGATCACCCAGTCGACGATCAGCAGGGCGAGGTCGCCGGCGGAGTAGACGTGGCGCGGAGCGACCCTGATCGGCAGGCCGAGGGCCATGAAGCGGGCGTTGGCGGCGTGGGCGTCGGCGCCGGTCAGCGGCGTGCCCGGTGCGGGGACGAACACCGCCCCCTCCTCGTACAGCTCGGCGACCGCCGCCGCGTCGCCGCTGTTGAAACGGTCGGCGAAGACGGGCGCGACGTCCTCGGGGCGTTCGGCCAATGGGCGCATCGTCGTCCTTCCGGGTAGACAGGTCCAGGACGCGAAACGCTAGGAGGCGCTCTCGTGACTCACCAAACGGTCAGCCATCCGGGGCTGCCGGACGATCCGCGCGCGGACGCGGCGGAGCCCACGCCGTCCTGCCCGGTGGAGATCACCCTGCACGCGCTGCGCGGGCGCTGGACGACGCTGGTGGTCCGCGAGCTCCTGCGGGGCGACCGCTCGTACAGCGAGCTGCGGCGGGCCCTCCCGACCCTGTCCGACAAGGTGCTGGCCGACCGGCTGGCGCAGCTCGCCGAGGCGGGCGTGCTCGAACGGGAGAGGCAGGCGGGCTGGCCTCCGCGCACGCGGTACGCGCTCACCGCGCGGGGCCGCCGCCTGGGGCCGGTGCTCCAGGCCATGTGGGACTGGGGCGCCGAAGCGTAGTCAGGCGGTCGGCCCCCTCAATCGGGGGCTCCTCGGGCCGGGTGACGGCGAACCCTCCGGCGGAGGATCGCGAGGTCGGGCATCAGGCGGGAGCGAGGGACTCCACCAGGGCGGCGGCGGGGGTTTCGGTCGTCTCTCGGAACGACTCCCCTGCCCAGAGGTTGACGCCGTCCGGGTCGCCCTGGGCGGCGGACGCCCGGCGCAGCGGCGCCGTCACGTAGTGGACGTCCGGGTAGGCGGCGGGGGCGTCCCCCGAGTGCTCGGCGAGGAAGCGGTTGATCAGGCCGCGCGCGGGACGTCCGCTGAACGCCCTGGTCATGGCGGTCGAGGTGAAGCGGGGATCGGTGAGGGCGGCCTTGTGGACGGCGCTGGCGCCGCTCTCCGGGCAGCGCAGGAACGCCGTCCCGAGCTGGGCGGCGGCGGCGCCGAGAGAGAGGACCTCGGCGACGTCGGCGGCGGTGGCGAGGCCCCCGGCGGCGATGAGGGGCTGCCGGGTGATCTCGCGGACGGCCCGGAGCAGCGCGCGCAGCGGCAGCGGGTCGTCGAGGGTGTTGGCGAACGAGCCCCGGTGGCCCCCGGCCTCGGAGCCCTGGAGGCAGAGCGCGTCGGCGCCGGACGCCCGGCGGGCCTCGTCCGGGGAGGTCACGGTGACGACGACGGACGCGCCCCTGTCCTTGAGGGCGCGGATGACGTCCGGGGCCGGGCAGCCGAACGTGAAGCCGACGACCGCGGGCGGGTCGGACACCAGGTCGGCGATCTTCGCGTCGTAGGCGTCGTCGCGGGCGCCCGGGGTGCCCGGCTCCACGCCGAGGCGGGCGGCCTCGGGGGCGAGGAGGTCGCGGTACGCGGCGATGGCGGCCGGGTCGATGTCGTCCAGGGACGGCATGAAGACGTTCATCCCGAACGGGCGGGACGTCAGCTCGCGCGTGGCGGCGATGTCGGCGCGCATGGCCTCGGTCGTCTTG
Organism: Actinomadura sp. NPDC048032; assembly: GCF_040653175.1. NCBI lineage: Bacteria > Bacillati > Actinomycetota > Actinomycetes > Streptosporangiales > Thermomonosporaceae > Actinomadura > Actinomadura sp. NPDC048032. Next base: position 13,645 of record NZ_JBEZJP010000149.1, on the reverse strand, counting down.
TAGCCGGCGGCGAGGAAGCCGAGGCCGCCCGCGTTCGAGACGGCGGCGGCCAGCTCCGGCGTCGACGGCCCGCCCGCCATGGGGGCCTGCACGATCGGCAGGTCCGCCGGCAGGGCGCTCGCTTCTGTCCCATTCCTGCTCACCATCCGCACGATAATCGCGGGGGACGCCGGGCGGTGACGCCGGGGTCGCGGCGAGGGAAGGGGGACGGCGTGCGGGTGCTGCTGCACTACGACATGGATCATGAGGAGCCCGGTCTCGACATCGTGAGCTGCTCGGAGCAGGACGACGCGCGGTTCGCGGGGCTGCTGCCGGACACCGAGGTGCTCTGGCACGTGCTGCGCCCGGTGACGGCCGCCGACATGGACCGGGCGCCGAAGCTGCGGCTGATCCAGAAGCTCGGCACGGGCGTGAACACCATCGACCTGGACGCCGCGGCGGAGCGCGGGATCGCGGTCGCGAACATGCCGGGCCGCAACGCGCAGGCCGTCGCGGAGACGTCGCTGCTGCTGATGCTGGCGGCGCTGCGGCGGGTCGTGCCGTTCGACGCGCGGACGCGGCGCGGGGAGGGGTGGCCCGCCGGCCGGTCCCTGGTGGGCGGCGAGCTGGCCGGACGGACGGTCGGGCTCCTCGGCGGCGGCGAGATCGCGACCCTGCTGCGCGGGATGCTGGAGGCGATCGGGGCGACCGTCCTGTACACGACCCGGCGGCCCCGGCGCGACGACCCGGCCTGGCGCGAGCTGGACGATCTGCTGGGCGCCAGCGACGTCGTCTCGGTGCACGTCCCGCTGACGGACGAGACCCGTCACCTGCTCGACGCCGGAAGGCTCGCGCTGCTGCCGGAGGGAGCGATCGTGGTGAACACCGCGCGCGGCGCGGTGATCGACGAGGCGGCGCTGGTGGCGGCGCTCACGTCGGGACGTCTCGGCGGCGCGGGGCTGGACGTCTTCGAGAAGGAGCCCGTGGACGCGGGGAACCCCCTGCTGGCTCTCGACACTGTGGTCGTCATGCCGCACGTGGCGTGGCTGACCCGCGAGACGTGGGACCGCTACTTCGCGGTCGCCGCGGAGAACTGCCGCCGCCTCGCGCGCGGCGACGACCTCCTCCACCGCGTCGTCTGAACGCAGGCCCGACCCGAGCAGGAGGTGCATGCTCCGGTCCGGCGCTTGGCGAAGACCAAGTGGGCCCGCACGACGTGCGGACCCACGGCTCGGGCCCCGGCCGGCCTCATTCACCGGCCGAGGCTTGGGTCAGAAGGACAGGCCCATCGAGACCACGTAGCCCTCGTAGTCCTCCTCGGGCTTCCCCTCGGAGTTGAGGTGCACCGACGGTCCGTCGATGTCGATGTGCTCGACCTTCTTGTGGGCGGCGAGCAGATCGAGCATCCACTCCACGTCCGTGGGGGTCACCGGCGCCGCCGGGAACCACTGGTCACCGACGAAGTACCCGGTGGACCCCTGCACGTTGGCCATGACGAAGGGGCTCTCCCGGACGAGGGAGTTCGTGAAGTTGCGGACCCCGTACCGGACTTCCCGCGGATCGGCGGTGAGCGACTCCGCGACGAAGTGCATCGTCCCGATGTCGAACTCCCCCTTGGGAAGGTCCTTGAAGATGTCGCCCTGCACGACCGTGGCGCGCTTGCGCAGCGTACGCCGCGCCCACTCGAAGTCGCGGTTGCCGACGAACGGCGCGACGATCTCCCAGAACGGCTTCCACGAGTCGCTGAGGTGCTTGACCTCGCCCCTCAGGTACTCGACGTTGGCCGCCCCGTACTCGAAGAGCGTGATCTTCCGGCAGTACCCCAGCATGCTGAGGGTGGGGTACAGGTTCGACCCGGGCCCGACGTCGATTCCGTGGGAGAACTGTCCCTTTCCCTCGGAGTAGCGCCACAGAGCGATCTGGCTGAACCAGTTGGCCCCGCGCCCGAGGATCTGGGCGTCGTCGCCGCGGAGCTGCTTGTAGTTGGTCTCCCGGTACTTCTCCGGATCGAAGTTGTCCCAGGGGAACCTGTTATTCGTACCGGAACTGGTGTCCGGCTTATTGGTCTTCACCTGTGTCTCCTTTGCGGAAGTCCGCCGACCCAAATGGCGGACTGCTCGGCATCGCCCACCTGGAGGGCGATGCTTTGCGGAAAACCGTCCGTGCGCTCCCACCTCCCGCCACCGCGGATCTCAGATTCTGAGACGTCTTTCGGATGACGGCATCGGGACCTCGCGCCTGAAGCCGCCCCCGGGTGGATCCGGGGACGGCTTCGGCCGCGAGGTCTACCGGGTCAGACCGCGGCGGGGGCCCACCAGGTGAGGTTGGCGGGCGCCTGGGCCACCGGCTCGATGATCTCCCAGGCTTCGGCGAGCAGCCCGTCGTGGATGCGCCAGACGTCGACGACCGCGATCTCCGGGCCGTCCGGGATCCGCCGCCGCGTGTGCAGCACGACGTGCTCGCCGTCGGCCAGCAGGTGGCCGATCTCGACCTGCATGCCGGCGAGCGGGGTGAGCGCCGCCTCGACGGCGGCGAGCCATTCGTCCCTGGTCGAGGAGGCGTCCGGCCGGTGGTGCACGAAGTCCTCGCTGAGCAGCGGCCGGAGCCCCTCGGTGCTGCCCGTGGCGAGCAGCTCGGAAAGGGCCCGCTGAACGATTTCCTTGTTGGTCATGGCCGCAGTGTTCCGGCGGTGGCCGCGGGCTGTCGATGAACTCCCATTTCATGGCGTTCCGTTCCACGATGAGTAATCTCGACGACCGTGGACACGATCGGGGAGCTCCTGCGGCAGTGGCGGCACCACCGGCGGCTCAGCCAGCTCGACCTCGCGATCGCGGCCGACGTCTCGGCCCGGCACGTCAGCCTCGTCGAGACGGGCAAGTCCAACCCGAGCGCCGCGATGGTGCTGCGGCTCGCAGACCAGCTCGACGTGCCGCTGCGCGACCGCAACCGGCTGCTGCTCGCGGCCGGCTTCGCCCCCCGGTACGCCGAACGGCCCCTCGACGACGACGCGCTGTCCGCCGCCCGGAGCGCGGTCGAGCGGGTGCTCCGCGCGCACGAGCCGTATCCGGCGCTGGCGTTCGACCGCCGCTGGAACATCGTCATGACCAACCGCGCCGTCGGGCCGTTCCTCGCGGAGGTCGACCCCGAGCTGCTCCGGCCGCCGGTCAACCTGCTGCGGCTCGGCCTGGACCCGCGCGGGCTCTCCCGCCTCGTCGTCAACCTGGCCGACGTGCGCGCGGTGTTCCGGTCGCGGGTCAGGCGCCAGCTCGCCGCCGCGCCCGACCCCGGCCTCGCGGCCCTCTACCGGGACCTGCTGGAACCCGGACCCGAGGACGCGCCCTCGGACGCCGACGTCATGATCCAGATGATCGTCCGGTTCGGGGGGCGGGAGCTGCGGCTGTTCTCCACCATCACCACGTTCGGCACTCCCCTGGACATCACCCTGGACGAGGTCGCCGTCGAGTCGTACTACCCGGCGGACGCCGAGAGCGCCTCCTGGTTCGAGAACCCTGGCCCAGGGCTCACGGGACCAGTACCGGCTTGACGACCTTGCCGGACGTCGTGTCGGCCTCCGCCTCGTTGATCTGGGCGAGCGGGTAGGCGGTGACCAGCCGGTCGAACGGGAAGCGGCCCTGCCGCCACATCTCGATCATCCGCGGGATGAACGTGTGCGGGACGGCGTCGCCCTCGATGATGCCCTTGACCGTCCGTCCCATGAGCAGGAGGTTGGCGTCCAGCCGGTACTCGGCGGCGCCGACGCCGACCAGGCCGCAGACGCCGGTGGTGCGCAGCGAGGCGACCGCCGTCGAGACGACCTCCGGGACGGCCGTGGAGTCGAACGAGTACTGCACGCCCTCACCGCCGGAGATCGCCCGGATCTGCCCGGCGATGTCGTCGTCCGCCCCATGGAGGACGTGGGTGGCGCCGAGCTCGCGGGCCAGGTCGAGCCGGGACTCGTGCAGGTCGACGGCGACGATCGTGGAGGCGCCCGCGATCCGCGCGGCCATCACGGCGGCCAGCCCGACGGCGCCCGCGCCGAAGACCGCGATGCTGTCGCCCGCGCGGACGCCGAGCGACACCAGCACGGAGGCGGCGCCGGTCTGCACGCCGCAGCCGAGCGGCCCGAGCACGTCGAGGGGGACGTCCTTGGTGACCGGGACGACGTTGCGGGCGGTCCCGAGGGCGTGGCTCGCGAACGACGACTGCCCGAACCAGCGCGTGTGGACGGGCTCGCCGCCGGGGCCGGTGGCGCGGGGCGTCCCGTCCAGCGGCATCGCGAGCATGTTGAGCGCGGTCATCTGCGTGCAGGCGCCGGGCTTGGCGGCGCGGCAGTTGGCGCACTCCCCGCACGAGTCGAACGACATGACCACGTGGTCGCCGGCGGTGAGGCCGGTGACGCCGGAGCCGACCGCCTCGACCACGCCGGAGCCCTCGTGCCCGAGGACGACCGGCTTCGCGACGAGGTCGCCGGGGACGCGCCCGAGCAGGTCGGTGTGGCACATCCCCGCGCCCGCGATCCTGACGAGGACCTCGCCGGGCCCGGGGTCGGCGAGGTCGAGCGACTCGATCGTGTAGGGGGCGTCTGCGGCGCGCAGCACCGCGGCTTCGATCTGCACCGGGGGTTCCTTAGGCGAGGGAGTAGCGGACGGGGAGGCGCTTGAGGCCGCCGACGAAGGTCGTGGCGATGCCCTCCGGCGGCCCGGCGAGCTCGATCGAGCCGAGGCGGGGCAGCAGCTCCTCGAAGAAGGCGCGGACCTCGATGCGGGCCAGCGCCGCGCCCAGGCAGTAGTGGACGCCGAAGCCGAACGCCAGGTGCCGGTTCGGGTCGCGGCCGACGTCGAAGCGGAACGGGTCGTCGAAGACCTCCTCGTCCCGGTTCGCGGACGGGTAGGACAGCAGCACCGCCTCGCCCTTGCGGATCGTGACGCCGCGCAGGTCGTAGTCCTCGGTGGCGGTGCGCATGAACTCCTTGACCGGCGTGACCCAGCGGATCATCTCGTCCACGGCGAGCGGCATCAGCTCCGGCTTCTCGCGGAGCCGCTCGATCTGGTCGGGGTGCTCGATGAGCGCGTGCAGGCCCCCGGCGATCGTCGCGCTGGTGGTGTCGTGCCCGGCCGTCGCGACGATCACGTAGTAGGACGCGGTGTCGAAGTCGTTGAGCGGCTCGCCGTCGACGCGCGCGTTCGCGATGGCGGAGGCGAGGTCGTCGGTGGGGTGCTTGCGGCGCTCCTCCGTCAGGCCCTGGAAGTAGGCGAAGAAGTCCAGCAGGACCTGGAGCTTCTCCTCGTTGGTCGTGCCCCGCTGGAACTCGGCGTCGTCGCCGCCGAACAGCTCCTGCGTGAGCTTCAGCATGCGGTCGAAGTCGCTCTCCGGCAGGCCGAGCAGCGAGAGGATCACGTACAGCGGGAAGTGGACGGCGACCTCGCGCGCGAAGTCGCACTCGCCGCCGAGCTCCACCATCCGGTCGACGTACCGCCTGGCCAGCTCGCGGACGCGCGGCTCCAGGGCCCGCATCGCGCGCGGCCGGAACCAGTCCGCGCCGATCGCCCGGATCACCCGGTGGTCGGGGTCGTCCATGTGGACGAGCGTGCGCAGCGCGATGCCCTGCTCCGCGCGCTGCCGGTTCAGCGCGTCGAACTCGGCGGTGCCGAGCACCGGGCGCGGGGCGTTCAGGAACAGCCGGTGGTTGCGCTCGACCTCCAGGACGTCCTCGTGCTTGGTGATCCCCCAGAAGGGCGTGTAGCCGGGGGCCTCCACCCGGTGCACCGGGGACTCGCGGCGGAGCAGCGCGAGGGACTCATGGAACCGCCGGTCATCGGCGTAGGCCTTCGGGTCGGCGAGCGCCAGGCCCGCCTCCTCCACGGTCAGCGTCATCGCTTTCGCTCTCCTCGCTCACGGCGGCCGCCCCTCAGGAACCTACGGTCCCGAATTGCGTTCGGTCAACGACCTTCGGAGCCATGTCGGCGGGCGCGGACGCCAGGACGCCGGGCGCGCCGCGGGGGCTCAGATGTCGCCGAAGTCGCCGTGCCGTCCGCGTCCGCTCGCGAACCGCCCGGCGCCCTCGACGGCATCCTCCATGGAGCGGAGGCCGTGGCGGTACTCGGCGGCGATCGCCTCGTCCTCGGGGAGGCCCTCCGCCTCCAGCGCCGACAGCCGGTCGCCCCGCAGGCAGGTCTGCGGGAACCGCGCCAGCCCGGCCGCCAGCTCCTCGGCCGCCTCCCGCGCCTTGCCCAGCGGGACGAGCCGGTTGGCGAGGCCGATCTCGAACGCCTCCCGCCCGTCCACCGGCCGCCCGGTGAGGATCATGTCCATGGCGCGGCTCGCGCCGATCAGCCGCGGGAGCCGGACCGTCCCCCCGTCGACGAGCGGGACGCCCCAGCGCCGGCAGTAGACGCCGAAGGTGGACGTCTCCTCCGCGACACGCAGATCGCACCACAGCGCCAGCTCCAGGCCCCCGGCGACGGCGTGGCCCGCGACCGCCGCGATGACCGGCTTGGACAGCCGCATCCGCGTGCAGCCGAGCGGCCCGTCGGCCGGGGGCGGGTCGAAACGCGGGCTGCGGACGGTGCCGACCGAGGTGAGGTCGGCGCCGGAGCAGAACGTCCCGCCCTCGCCCCACAGGACGGCGACGCTCGCGCCGTCGTCCGCGTCGAACTCGCGGAACGCGGCGGCCAGCTCGCGCGCCGTCGGCCCGTCGACGGCGTTGCGCGTTGCCGGACGGGACATCACCACCGTGGTCACCGGGCCGTCCCGCTCGATCCGTACCGCCACGCGCGGCCTCCTAGTCGTCGGTGAACGCGCCGTCCGCCAGCTCGTCGAAGCGTTCGAGCTCGTCCGCCGGGTCGTCGATCCCCCGCAGCGGACCGGGGTCGGCGAGGTGGCTCCGAGCGTAGAGCCGCGCGACCAGCGCCTTGCGGTCCTCGCCGGAATCGGCGCGCTCCCACCCGGCCTGCTCCAGCAGCAGCGCCGCCGCGTACACGTCGGCCATGTACTGGGCGAGCGGGTAGAGGCGCGCTTCGGCCACGTTCCTGTCGAGCCCGCGCCACTTCTCTATGGCCTCGCGGAGATGACCGATGCTCTGCCCGACCAGCGCGGCCGTCTCGTCGTCCCCGCCGGGCGCCCGCCGGACGGCCTGGTCGAGCCGTTCGAGGAACGGCTCGTGCGCGTCCTGCCGCTCGACGGCGCGGCGGACGTCCAGGCACAGGATGTTGTCGCCGCCCTCCCAGATGGGGTTGACCTGCGCGTCCCGCAGGATCCGCGCGACCGGCCACTGCTCGATGTAGCCGTTCCCGCCGTGGATCTCGATGGCGTCGCTCGCGGCCGTCACGCCCAGCCGCGCGGCCCGCAGCTTGATGAGCGCGGCCCCGAGCCGCAGCCGGGGACGTCCCAGGTAGCCGTCGAAGACGAGCGCCTGCACGGCCTCGGTCTCCACGATCAGCTCGGCGAGCTTGCGGCGCATGAGCGGCTGCGCGCCCAGCGGCGCACCGAACGCCTCGCGCGCCCGCGTGTAGCAGAGCGACTCGACGAGGGCCCGCCGCGCGCAGCCGAGGCCCATCATCGAGATGCCGAGCCGGGCGCCGTTGGTCAGCTCCATCATGCGGGCCAGGCCCCTGCCGTCCCCGCCCTCGCCCGCGCTCGACGCCGGGGCCAGCAGGAACGCCTCCGCGTCGGTGAACTCGATCTCGGCCGACGCCACCGACCGCGTGCCGAGCTTGTCCTTGAGCCGCCGGATCCGGACGCCGTTGCGCGAGCCGTCCCGCCGCTCCCGCAGGACGAGGAACGGCGCGATGCCCCGGACGCCGTCCACGGCCCCTTCCGGCTTGGCCAGCACGACGAAGGCCGAGCCGTTGGCGTTGGAGGCGAACCACTTGAAGCCGTTGAGGCGCCAGGCGTCGCCCTCCCGGGAGGCGGTCGACTCCAGCGCGCCGAGGTCCGAGCCGCCCGACCGCTCGGTGAGCATCTGCGCGGCCTCGCCGGACATCTCCCCGGCCGCGAACAGTTCCCGCACCCGCGCCCTGACGTCGTCCGGCGCGAACATCTCCGTCAGCCCCACGACCATGTCGCCGCCGGTGCCGAGCGCGCACGCCATGCCGATGTCGGCCTGGTCGAGCAGGTAGCTCCAGGCGACGCCCATCGGCGCGGGGTCGGTCCCGGCGCGCTTCGCCTCGGCCACGAAGTCGGGCCGGGTGAAGGACGTCGCCACGATGTCCCGGCGCGCCGCCTCGAACGAGGGCGGCATGACGACCTCGCTGATGTCGCGTCCCCACCGGTCGTACTTCTCCAGGCGCGGCGGGTTGCGGTCCGTCTCCTCGGCCCGCTCGGCGATCGGGCCGCCCATCAGCGCGCCCATCTCCCTGAGGCGGGGCTCGGCCCAGCCGAAACCGTCGCCCAGGTGCCGCCGCATGAGGAACCGCAGCGTGGGGTCGCAGTCGTACCAGTTGCGGCCGGCCGCGCCCCGGTAGCGCTCGGTGGCGTAGCGGCGCGCCTTCTCCGCGCCCCCGAACGGGAGCCGGTCGAACGACTCGATGAGGTAAGACGCCATGCCCCGAACATTACACTTACAGCTCACGCGGCGAAAAGAGTGTAATCTGAGGACGAGGCCACCCTCCCTCCCCGGTAGGGTCACCACCAGCCATGGACAGCCTGGAGATTCGCCCGCTCACCGCTCGGTCCGTCGTCCTGAGCACGCTGCTGGGCGTCCACCCGCCCCGCCTCCCGGCCCGCTACCTCGTCCGCGTCGGCGACCTGTTCGGCATCGCGGAGGGGACGATCCGGGTGGCGCTGTCGCGCATGGTCGCCGCCGGCGACCTCGTCCAGTCCGGCGGGACGTACGCCCTCACCGAGCGCCTCCTCGCCCGCCAGGCCCGGCAGGACGAGGCGCGCCTCCCCCCGACCCGCCCGTGGGACGGCGCCTGGGAGATCGCCGTCATCACCGCCGAGCGCCGCCCCGCCGCCGACCGCGCCGCGCTGCGCCAGGCCATGTCGACGCTGCGGCTCGCCGAGCTGCGGGAGGGCACCTGGCTGCGCCCGGCGAACCTGACCCGGCCGCGCCCCGAACCCGTCGTCCGCCAGTGCACCTTCCTCACGGGCCGCCCCGAGGAGGACCCCGCGGCCCTGGCCGCCTCCCTCTGGGACCTGGACGCCTGGACGGCCAAGGCCGACGCCCTGCGCGCCGCCCTGGCCGGGGCGACCGCGATCGCCGAGCGCTTCACCTACGCGGCGGCCGTCCTGCGGCACCTCCTCAACGACCCGCTCCTGCCGCCGTCACTGCTGCCCGCCGACTGGCCGGGCCCCGTTCTGCGCGCCCGCTACGAGGCCTTCGAGGCCGACTTCGAGCAGCTCCTCACCACCCACGTCCTCGCCTGAGGCCGTCCTCTCAGGGGAAGGTGACGAGCTGGCGGACGGCCTCGCCGGTGTGGAGGCGGTCGAAGCCCGCGTTGATCTCGTCGAGGGGCAGGCGGCCGCTGAGGAGGGCGTCCACGGGAAGGGCGCCGTCGCGGTACAGGGCGATGAAGCGGGGGACGTCCCGCCGGGGAACGCAGGAGCCGAGGTAGCTGCCGCGCAGGGTCCGCTCCTCGGCGACGAGGCTGAGGGCGGGCAGGGTGAGGGGCGCGCCGGGGGCCGGGAGGCCGACGGTGACGGTCGTTCCGCCGGGACGGGTGGCCGCGTAGGCCTGTTCGAGGACGGCGACGACGCCCGTCGTGTCGATCACCTTCTCCGCGCCGCCGGACGTCAGGTCGCGGATCGCCTCGACGGCGTCCGGACCGCCCGCGACGGGCCGGGCGCCGAGGCGCCCGGCGAGGTCCCGCTTGGACGCGACGACGTCCACGGCGAGGACGGTGGAGGCTCCGGCGGCCTTCGCGGCGAGGACGGCGGACAGCCCGACGCCCCCGAGGCCGAAGACGGCGACGGTGTCGCCCGGCGACACGGCCGCGCTGTGGAGGGCGGCGCCGGCGCCGGTGAGGACGGCGCAGCCGAACAGCGCGGCGACGTCGAAGGGCAGGTCGCGGTCGATCCTCACGGCGGAGCGGGACGAGACGACGGTGTACTCGGAGAACGCCGAGACGCCGAGGTGGTGGTGGGGGCGCGTGCCGTCCGGGGCGCGGAAGCGCCTGCCGCCGCCGAGCAGGGTCCCGGCGCCGTTGGCCTGGGCGCCCGGCCCGCAGAGGGCGGGACGTCCGGCGACGCAGCGCTCGCAGTGCCCGCACGCCGGGACGAACGCGAGCACGACGTGGTCGCCGGGCGCGAACTCGGTGCCCGGCCCGGTCTCCACGACCTCGCCCGCGGCCTCGTGCCCGAGCGCCATCGGCAGGGGGCGCGGCCGGGACCCGTTGATGACGGACAGGTCGGAGTGGCAGAGGCCGGCGGCGCCGATCCGGACCAGGAGCTCGCCGTGGCCGGGCGGGTCGAGGCGGAGCTCGGCGATCTCCAGGGGGCGGGACGCGGCGTAGGGGGCGGGGCGTCCCGACTCGACGAGGACGGCCGCGCGGGTGGCGGTCATGCGGCCACCAGCTTCTGCATCTCGGTGCGGACGGCTCCGGTGATCTCGACCGGGCGGCGGGTGCCGCGGTCGACGAACACGTGGACGAAGTGGCCCTCGGCGATGAGCGCGCCGTCCGAGCCGCGCAGCATGCCGATCTCCCACCGGACGCTGGACCGGCCGAGCTTGCCGACGCGCAGCCCGACACGGATCGTGTCGGGGAACGACGCCTCGGCCTTGTACTCGCAGTGGGACTCGACGCACAGCGCGATCGAGCCGGAGGTCGCCGGGTCGAAGCCGGCGGTCCGGATCATCCACTCGTTGATGACGGTGTCCATCATCGAGTAGTGGACGACGTTGTTGACGTGCCCGTAGACGTCGTTGTCCTTCCACCGCGTGGGGACGTTCTCCCAGTACAGGTACTCGCCGGTCATAAGGAGCAGACTAGGGGCGGGGCCGCGGCGGCGCCGCACCGGCCGGGCACGACGGTGACCGCGCACCGTGTCGCCCGGCTGCGCGAGGGCGCGCGCACAACCCTCGGCGTCCGCGTCCGGCAAGGCGGAAGCGGCGTTCACCGGGCCGCGAGGAAAGGTTCTGAGCACGATCCCGGCCTGGTGAACGCCGCCCCTCAGCGGCGCCGCGCCGACGCCGCCGTCTATCGGGAGGACGCCGCGCTCTCCGGTCGGGCGCGGGCCGCGTCGAAGCGGGCCCGGACGTCCGTCCAGTTCACGAGCGACCAGAGCCTCTCCACGTAGTCCGGCCGGACGTTGCGGTACTGCAGGTAGTAGGCGTGCTCCCAGGCGTCGAACACCAGCAGCGGCGTCGTGTTCATGCCGACGTTGCCGTGGTGGTCGTAGACCTGCTCGACGACGAGGCGCCTGCCGAGGGGCTCCCATGCGAGGACGCCCCAGCCGGAGCCCTGCACGGTGGAGGTCGCCGCCGTGAGCTGCTTCTGGAACGCCTCGAACGTGCCGAAGTGCTCGTCGAGGGCCGCCGCCAGTTCCCCGTCCGGGCGGTCGCCGCCCTCCGGCGACAGGTTGTCCCAGAAGATCGAGTGCAGGACGTGGCCGGAGAGGTTGAACGCGAACGTCTTCTCCAGGCCGACCAGCCCGCCGTACTGCTCCTTCTCGCGCGCCTCGGCGAGCCTCTCCAGCGTGTCGTTGGCGCCCTTGACGTAGGCGGCGTGGTGCCGGGAGTGGTGCAGCTCCAGGATCTCGCCGGTGATCGCCGGCTCCAAGGCGGCGTAGTCGTAGGGCAGGTCGGGAAGCGTGTAGTCGGCCATACGGCCACTATTGCAAACGAGTTGCAGTTACGTCCAATGCGCAACACCGGCGCGTCCGGAGCGCGACACGGAACGGACCCGCCCTCGGGACGAGGGCGGGTCCGGTTTCTGTTCCTGTTTCGCTCGGTGGGGGTCAGTAGCGGCGGCGTCCGCCGCCGCGCCCGCGCGACAGCAGTCCTCGGATCTTCGCCTGGGTGCGCGGGTCCCGGGCGAGCCGTTCCGCGCGGGCGCGCGCCTTGCGGCCCTGCGGGCTCCGGGCGAACCGCTTGATGCGGTCGATGACGGAAGGCATGTTCTTCCTCCTCGGCCTTGTCCTCACGGTTCAACGACTGCCCGTTCCGAAAGGTTCAGAACGCCTCGTCGAGCGCGACCGTCCCCTCCACCCCGATCTGGTAGGCCGAAACGCGCCGCTCGAAGAAGTTGGACAGCTCCTGGACGTCCTGCAACTCCATGAACGCGAACGGGTTCGCGGTGCCGTAGCGGGCGGGCAGGCCGAGCCGGACGAGCCGCTGGTCCGCGACGTATTCGAGGTAGGCGCGCATGTCGTCCGCGCTCATGCCGGGCAGGCCGTCCCCGCACAGGTCGCGGGCGAACGCCAGCTCCGCCTGGACGGCCTCCTCCATCATCGCGGCGACCTCGGCCGTCAGCTCCGCGTCGAACAGCGCGGGCTCCTCCGCCCGGACGGTGTCGACCACGGAGAACGCGAACTCCATGTGCATTGACTCGTCCCGGAAGACCCAGTTCGTCCCGGACGCGAGGCCGTTGAGCAGGCCGCGCGACCGGAGCCAGTACACGTAGGCGAACGCGCCGTAGAAGAACAGCCCCTCGATGCAGGCCGCGAAGCAGATGAGGTTCAGCAGGAACGCCCTGCGGTCGGCGGCGGTGCGGAGCTTCTCCAGGGAGCCGAGCGAGTCGATCCAGCGGAAGCAGAACTCCGCCTTGGCCCGGATGGACGGGATGTGCTCGATCGCCGCGAACGCCTTGACGCGCTCGTCCTGATCGGGCAGGTAGGTGTCCAGGAGGGTCAGGTAGAACTGGACGTGCACGGCCTCCTCGTACAGCTGCCGCGAGAGGTAGAGCCGGGCCTCCGGCGCGTTCACGTGCTTGTAGAGGTTGAGGACGAGGTTGTTCGCCACGATCGAGTCGCCGGTGGCGAAGAACGCGACCAGCCGGTTGACGAGGTGCAGCTCGTCGGGCGTGAGCCGCGCGAGGTCCGCCAGGTCGGAGGCGAGGTCCACCTCCTCGACCGTCCAGGTGTTGCGGATCGCGGCCCGGTACCGCTCGTAGAAGTCCGGGTAGCGCATGGGCCGCAGCGTCAGGTCCATGCCCGGGTCGAGGAGCATGCCCCGCCCCTCCGCTCGCCGCTGTTCTTCCGCTCGCTCGGTCACTGGCACGCCTCGCAGGTCTCGGGGTTCTCCAGGGAGCAGGCGGCCGCGGCGACCGTCGTCTGCGCGATCCGCGTCGCCGGGCGGGACCGCAGGTAGTAGGTCGTCTTGAGCCCCGCCCGCCAGGCGTAGGCGTACATCGAGGAGAGCTTGCCGATCGTCGGCGTCTCCATGAAGAGGTTCAGCGACTGCGACTGGTCGATGTACGGGGTGCGGGCGGCGGCGAGGTCGATGAGCGCCTTCTGCGGCAGCTCCCAGGCCGTCCGGTAGAGCGACAGCATCTCCTCCGGCAGGTCGACCAGCCCCTGCACGGACCCGTTCGCCTTCTTGACCACCTCGCGGACGGCCGGCGTCCACAGCCCGAGCGACTTCAGGTCCTCCACCAGGTAGCGGTTGATCTGCAGGAACTCGCCCGACAGCGTCTCGCGCTTGAACAGGTTGGACACCTGCGGCTCGATGCACTCGTAGCAGCCCGCGATGGACGCGATCGTCGCGGTCGGCGCGATCGCGACGAGCAGC
>NZ_JBEZJP010000148.1:0-16485 GCF_040653175.1 Actinomadura sp. NPDC048032 | reverse complement strand
GCCGCCCTTTCGCGTGCGGGTCAGTTGTCGGCGGGCTCGTCCTCGGGGACGAAGTCGACCCCGGCCTCCGCGCGCTGCTCCGGGGTGATGGGGGTCGGCGCGGCGGTCAGGGGGTCGTACCGAGGTCCAGCTCAAGGCGCAGCGCGAGTCCGAGGCCATCCGGCTGATCGGTGAGGCCGAGGCGGACGCGACCCGCCGCCGGGGCCTGGCCGAGGCCGAGGCGATCAAGGCCCGCGCGGAGGCGCTGGCGGAGAACACCGACGCCGTCATCGCCCAGCAGCTCGCCGAGCAGTGGCCGCAGATCGTCGAGGCGGGCGCGGGCGTGTTCGGCAACGTCGACAACATGGTCGTGCTGAACGGCGCCCAGGGCGTCGAGGACATGCTCGCCAAGGCCCTCACGCTCGGCGGCACCGGCCTCGGCGTCGCCCGCCAGCTGCTCGCCGGGCTGAACTCCCAGAGCGCCCCGGCGGGAGTCAACGGCCACAACGGGACCCCGGCCGCGACCGTCCCCGTCGAGATCCCCAAGGAAGACTAGGCGCCGATGCGCGGAAGGCCCGGCCCCGCCGGGCCTTCCTGGCGTCAGCGGGGGGCCGGTCCCGCTAAGTTCGTTGCATGCCCGTGCCCCGGCTCGCCGTCTCCGTCGACCTCGTCGTGCTCACCGTCCGGGAGCAGCGCCTGTGCGCCCTGCGGTGGCGGCGCGACCGGCCGCCGTACGAGGGGGCGTGGTCGCTGCCGGGCGGGTTCATCCAGCTCGACGAGGACCTGCCGGTGGCCGCGGCCCGGCTGATGGCCGAGCGCGCGGGGCTCGCGGACGTGCGGATCCACCTGGAGCAGCTCGCCACCTACGGGTACCCGGACCGCGACCCCCGGCAGCGGGTGGTGAGCGTCGCCTACCTGGGGCTGGCGCCGGACCTGCCCGCCTCCAGCCGCGCCCAGGTGCTGTGGACCGCCGTCGACGACCTCCTCCACCACGACCGGGCCGCGTTCGACCACCGGCGGATCCTGGGCGACGGGATGGAGCGGGCGCGGGCGAAGCTGGAGTACACCTCGCTGGCGGCGGCGTTCTGCCCGCCCGAGTTCACGGTCGCGGAGCTGCGGCGCGTCTACGAGATCGTCTGGGGCACCACCCTCGACCCGCGGAACTTCCACCGGAAGGTGACCGGCGCCGACCGGTTCCTCATCCCGACCGACCAGACCACGACCCGCGACGGAGGGCGCCCCGCGCGCCTCTACCGCCGGGGCGATGCCGAGCAGTTGCGGCCGCCCATGCTGAGGCCGCGCGGATGAGCTTTTACCTGGGGTGATGTTCCGAGCAGCGCCGGACCGTTGCTAGTTTCACCCCCTATGAACGGTGACTCGCCCGAAGTGCTCGGCCTGCTCGTCCGGGACATCGGTGAGGCGGGCGTCGCGGAGATGGCCGGTTCCCCGGGCCTCGCGGCGGCCGTCGACCAGCACGTGGCCAGCCTCCGCGACGAGCTCGGCGCGCCCGGCGAACCGCCCGGCGCCGACGAGCTGATGGGCTACCTGCACGGCTTCGCGGAGGACGCCTTCAACCGGGGCTGGTGGCCGCAGGACACCCAGGACTGGGAGTTCGTCCGGATCGTGGCCGTTTGCTGGATGATGAGGAACGCTGCGTAGGCTGGGCCCATCACCCCTGTGCAATCTGGAGGACAACGGTGTCCGAGGCACCCACACCCCGCTTCCGCTCCGTTCTCGACCGCTTCGTGGCTTACAAGCCCGGCAAGGTCGTGGTGTCGCCCGAGGGGCGCTCGTTCAAGCTGTCGTCCAACGAGTCGCCGCACGGGCCGCTGCCCTCGGTCGTCGAGGCGATCGGTGAGGCGGCGCGCAACATCAACCGCTACCCGGACAACAACGCGACCGCGCTGACCGAGGCGATCGCGTCGTTCTGCGGCGTCCCCGCCGACCACGTCGCGGTGGGCTGCGGCTCCGTCGGGATGACCCAGATGCTGCTGGAGGCGGTCGCCGAGCCGGGCACCGAGGTCGTGTACGCGTGGCGGTCGTTCGAGGCATACCCGCTGCTGGTGTCGCTGTCGGGCGCGACGAGCGTCCAGGTGCCCCTGCGGGACGAGACCCACGACCTGCGCGCGATGGCGGACGCCATCACCGAGAAGACGCGGCTGGTCTTCGTCTGCAACCCGAACAATCCCACCGGCACCGCCGTGGGCCGCGCGCAGATCGAGGAGCTCCTCGACCGCGTTCCCGCCGACTGCCTGGTGGTCCTGGACGAGGCGTACCGCGAGTACGTCCGCGACGACGACGTCCCGGACGGCCTCACCCTCTACGGCGACCGTCCCAACCTGGCGATCCTGCGCACGTTCTCCAAGGCCTACGGCCTGGCGGGCCTGCGCATCGGCTACCTCGTCGCGCACCCGCTCGTCGCCGGCTCCATCCGCAAGACGTTCCTGCCGTTCAGCGTGAACTCCGTCGCGCAGGCCGCCGGCATCGCGTCCCTGGACGCCACCGACGAGCTGATGGAGCGCGTCGAGGGCACGGTGAAGGAGCGCGACCGCGTCCGCGCCGCCCTCCTCGCCGACGGCTGGACGGTCCCGCCCACCGAGGCGAACTTCGTGTGGCTGCGCCTCGGCGACCGCACGATGGAGTTCTCCGCCGCCTGCGACGCCCACGGCGTGAGCGTCCGGCCCTTCGACGGCGAGGGCGCCCGCGTCTCCATCGGCTCCCCCGAGGAGAACGACGCCTTCCTCACCGTGGCGAGCTCCTTCCCCCACCGCAACTGACCGTCGGCGGCGCGCCCGGCCCGGTTCGTCGGGGCCGGGAGCACGTCCTCGCTCCGGCGTCAGCCTGGCCGGGGGCCGGGGCTCCGGGCCGCGGCCGCGGCCGTCTCGACGTCGATGCCGTGTCCGGGGCGAGGCTCTCGGCCGTCTGGAGCGCGGTGGCGAGCGCGGCCACCGCCAGCTCGACCAGTGCGATGATCTCCGCGGCACGGATCCTGTTCACCGGCGCGTCCAGCGGCATCGGCCGCGCCCTCGCCCTCGCGCTCGCCGCCGAGGGCGCCCGGCTCGCCGTGGCCGCGCGACGGGAGGGAGAGCTGCGGGCGCTGGCGGCGGAGATCGGCGAGCGGGGGCACCCGGTGCCGACGGTGCTGGCCTGCGACCTGTCGGTGCCCGGTGCCGCCGCGGACCTGGCGGCCCGTGCGCGGGACGCTCTCGGCGGCATCGACGTCCTCGTCAGCAACGCGGGAGTGAGCCTGGTCGAGGCCCTGGCCGACCTCGGGGACGGCGAGAGCGCCCGCGCGAGCTTCGAGACGAACTTCTGGTCCCCGCTGGCGCTGGCCGCCGCCGTCCTGCCCGGGATGCGCGCGGCCGGGAGCGGCACGATCGTCAACGTCACGTCGACCGTGCAGGCCGTCCCGCTGCCGCTGCTCGGCTACTACGGCGCCGCGAAGGCGGCCCTCGCGCAGGCCACCGGCTCACTCCGGCACGAACTGCGCCATACCCCGATCCGCGTGCTGGAGGTCGTGCCGGGCTCCACCGACACGCCCCTGCGGGACGTCGACCGGCTCCCCTGGCGCGCGCCGACCAGGACACCGCCGCCGGTCCCGCCGGAGTCGGTCGCCCGGGCGACGGTCCGGGCACTGAAGAGCGGCAGGCGGCGCGTCGTGCACCCCGCCTACTCGCTCCTCCCGCTCGAACTCCCGGTCATCGGACGTCTGGTCGCCTCCGTCGCCGCCCGGCGCATCGACACCGGCGGCGTTCTCGTACCGCGGCGGTGACGAGCGGAGGGGACCGCGATACGGCCGGACGTGCCGGTACACGCTCGCGTCGCGGTCAGCCGGCCTTGGCCGGGCCGAGTTTCTCCACGATCAGGCGGTAGAGCTGGCGGGGGCGGCCCGGCTGGGGGGTGCGGTTCGGGGGGAGCGGCCAGGCGAGGCCCTCCTCGACCAGCGTGCGCAGGAGGCGGCGGGCCGTGCGGGGCGTGACGCCGAGCATCTTGCCGGCGTTCTCCGCGTCGACGATGAGGGGCTGCTCCTGGTCGCCGAGCTTGTCGGCGAGCCGGGCCAGGATCTCCAGGCCCTTCGGCTTGGCCTGCGGCTGGGTGCGCGGCGGCGTGCGCGGCGCCGGGACGAGCGCGCGGCCGTCGCGGTCCAGCGCGAAGCCCTGCGCCCGCTGGGAGCTCTGGGAGCGCGCCAACGCGGCGCGGGCGTGGTTCTCCGCCTCGTGGGCCGTGCGGCCCATGCCGATGCCGACCTCGATGGCCAGGCCGAGCTCCTCGCGGACGCGCTCGACGAACGGCGGCGTCCGGAAGCCCTCGGTGGACGCGGTGACCGAGCCGCGCGTGGCGATGACGAGGTAGCTGTGGTCGTCGACGGGCCACACGGAGGCGTTCATCCGGTGCGCCTCCTGGAGGAGCACGCGGTGCAGGGCCAGCTTCAGCTCGTCGCGCCAGTAGCGCGGGGTGACGCGGCGCGGGGTCTCGCGGAGGGTCGGGACGTCCACCAGCACGACGACGAGCTGCGACTCCTCCAGGCGGTGGTGGGCGCCGAGGAGCGCGGCGGTCTGCAGGGAGCTGCGGATCGCGGCGCCGGTCGGCCGGACGCGGATGGTCGGGACGCCCGCCATCTCCATGCGCTCGGCGGTCGCGTGCACGCAGGTCATCGCGACGGTGGTGGCGCCGCGCCGCCAGAGCCGCTCGTGGAACGCGGCGAGCGTGCCGGGGCCCGCGGCCTCCTCGCGCAGGTGCACCTGCTCGGTGCCGAGGCTGATCTCGGAGTAGGCCTCCTCGACCTCGGCGCGGCCGAGCACGTCGATGCTGACCCGGGACGGGTCGAAGCGCTCGTCGAGGGACGCCCGCAGCAGCGCGCCCTGCAGGGCGGCGCCGTTCAACGGCACGTACGTGGCGGGCATCGTCAGGACGCCGGCCTTGCGCGCGAAGTCGTACGGGACGGGACTGGCGAACAGGCACACGTCCACGCCCGAGCCGAGGCGCACGACCTTGTCGGCCGCCTCCTGCTCGTCGCGGTACGCGGCGGCCACCAGCCTGCTCGGTACGGGTGTGGGGCCGTGGCCCATGAGCATGACCCGTTCGACGAGGTCGTGGGGGCCCACGACCCCGATCGTGAGGTCGGGGGTGACGGACCCCGTTCGCGCCGCCGTCATCGATGATCGCTCGCTTCCCATCCGGCCTCTCGGCGGGGGCACCGCCCCGGCCATCTGATCGCGCACGTTCCGCCCAACGGTTGACTCATGGCTTGACGCCCCTGCCTTCTGACCCAGCACCCGCACTTCCCGTGCGATTCGACTTCCCGCGAACCCGCCTCCGGAAAGTGGAGGAGGGCCGTCTTGCCCGAGCTCCCACCCGCCTCGGCGAAGCGGAGAGGATCTCCTTCTAGCTGGCAGATCGGGTCAGGGCGACGTGATGTGACACCCAGACGCGAAATCGAATCAAGAGTGCGGCGAAAAAGTAACCTACGCGACCCCCTGGTCAGTAATTTGTCACCAATCGGCCAGCCTTGATCCTGCATCTTCGGATGTCCGAAGTTGAAAAACAAGACCCGAAACCATGGCGGGGGCCCCTTCCTGACGCTCCTACGTACTGGAGGGACCCCTGCGGCGTCCGTTTGGTTTACGCGGCGGCCGAAATCAGGCGACCCGATCTCGCCTGCTCCGGAAAGACGAGTGATCCGTCCAGAGCGCGTGATCGGGGGCGGTCGGTGAATTTTTACCGCGTTACGGTCCGGTCGAATCGGACCGTTCCACGCATGACTTCGCAGGTCAGAGAGTCGGCGTTCGACCGGTAAGGAAGCTCCGTCCGAGCCGTGCGTAACCACGCGGTAACGCACGGCTCAACGGATTTGCCGGGGACCGTTACTCGGCTCGTCAGGGATCAACCAGGAGTTGGTCAGGCCCGAGGCCACATTCGGCCGATCGACCAACGGCGACCGGACGCGCGGCGCTGAGCTTCGGACGGCGCGGCGGCGCGGTTCGGATGGCGCCGCGCCGCGGTTCGGATGGCGCCGCGCCGCGAGGGCGCCCGGCGCTAGCCGACTTCGCGGACGATCTCGGCGCCGAGCTGGGAGAGCCGCTCGGCCGTGTGCGCGTGCCCGCGGTCGAGGTAGTAGGCGGAGGTGATGGTGGTCTCGCCCTCGGCGGCGAGGCCGGCCAGCACCAGGGCGCTGCCGCAGCGCAGGTCGTGCGCCTCGACCTCGGCGCCGCGCAGGCCGCGCGGGCCGTTGACCTTCGCGCGGTTGCCGTCCACCTCGATGTCGGCGCCCATCTTCGCCAGCTCGCCGGCCAGCTTGAACCGGCCGTCGAAGATCCGCTCGTAGATGTAGGAGGGGCCCTCGGCCAGGCAGGACACCGCCATGATCGGCGACTGCAGGTCGGTGGCGAAGCCCGGGTACTCGTCGGTGATGACGTTGATCGGGCGGAGCGTCCGGTCGCGGCGCACCTGCAGGACGGCGCCCTGCTGGTGGAACTCCACGCCCATCTGCTCCAGCTTGTCGGCGGCGACGCCGAGGTGCTCCAGCGAGGCGCCGACGAGGCTGAGGTCGCCGCCGGTGATCGCGGCGGCCATGACGAACACGCCGGCGTCGATCCGGTCGGGCATCACGGTGTGCTCGACGGCGGTCAGCTCGTCCACGCCCTCGACCGTGATGAAGCCGGTGCCGCCGCCGCTGATCCGGGCGCCCATCGCCTGGAGGATGGCGATGTTGTCCAGCACCTCCGGCTCCAGCGCCGCGTTCTTGATCAGCGTGGTGCCGTGCGCCAGCGCCGCCGCCATGATCAGGTTCTCGGTGCCGGTGTGCGAGGGGGTGTCGCAGTAGAGCGTGCCGCCGCGCAGGTCGCCGGCCTTGATGTGGATGATGCCGTCGCCGTTGTCGGCCACGTGCTCGGTGACCGTGGCGCCCATCCGCTTGAAGCCGTTGTAGTGGAAGTCCAGGTTGCGGCTGCCGAGGTTGCAGCCGCCGACGCCCTCGATGACCGCCTCGCCGAGACGGTGCAGCAGGGCGGGGACGAACAGGAACGAGCCGCGGAACCGGGACGCGATCTCGGCGGGCAGCACGGGGCTGCTCAGCGTCGAGGCGTCGATCACCAGCGTGCGCTCGGTCTCGTGCAGCTCGGCCTTGGCGCCGATGGCCCGCGCCAGCTCCACCGCCCGCCGCACGTCCTCGATGATCGGGACGTTGCGCAGCACGGTGCGTCCCCGGGAGGCCATCAGCGAGGCGCCGATCATCGGGAGGACGGCGTTCTTCGCGCCCTGGATGAAGACCGTGCCGTGCAGCTGCCGGCCGCCGCGCATGCGGTAGCGAACCTCGTGGCCCATGCTCATGCCGCCTAACTTCCTCTCGGGTGCGGTTGCGTGTGCGATCCAGTTGGGAGCACGAGGGCCGAGCGTGCCTGACGGTGTCCCCCCGCTGCCGACGCGACCCCAGTAAACCATCGGGCCGGAGGTGTGGCGTCCGGCCCGGGCCCCGCGGGCGTCAGTCTGCTCGTTGAGACTTCCGGAACACGCCAAAGGTTCGCGTTCCCTGAGGAAATTCCCCCGGCGAGCCTAGGGGCGGCGGGCCCCCGCCGCCGGGGTTTTGAAGATCATCATTCGGTGCGGGGGGCCACGACCTCCACCGGGTCGCCCACCCTGAGCGTGCCGAGGACGCGCGGGACGCAGTTCTGGCCGAACTGGATTCCGCGGTCCCGGGTGCGGTAGGAGGCGAGCGTCCGCAGCGGCTCACGGCCGCGCTCCGCGGTCCGCTGGTCGGTGGTGGTGACGACGCAGCGGGTGCACGGCTTGACCATCTCGATGACGGCCTCGCCGACGCGCAGCAGGCGCACCTCGTCCTCGCCGTAGGGGCCGAGGCCCTCGACGACGAGAGACGGGCGGAACCGGTTCATCGGGAGGGGCTCGTCCAGCCGCGCGTTGAGGTCGGCGAGGGACTCGGCCGAGATGACCAGGAGCGGGTAGCCGTCGGCGAACATGACCTCGCCGCCGCCGCGGGCCGTCGGACGCAGGCCGGTGAAGCGCACGAGGCGGCAGCCGGCGCCGAGCAGGTCGCCGAACCAGGCCGCGGCCTCGTCGCCCTGGTCGACGCCCCGGCACTGCGACCGCTGGACGGACACCTCCCGCACCTCGCCCTCGTCCGCGGCCTTGTGGACGAGTCGCGAGGCGCCGGGGGCGTCCACCGTCAGGACCGTCCCGTCGTAGGACGGGCGCATGAGCGCCATCCGGGCGTGGTCGCGCTGGGACAGGAAGCGGCCCTCGGGGGTGACCAGCATGAACTCGCGGTCGAACGGCAGGCCGCGCGGGGTCAGCTCCGCACTGCGCAGCGCCGTCCCGCCGCCGCCCTTGAGCGGGTAGACGTTCAGCTCGGTCAGGGTCCCCTGCACGGCCCCTCCTAACTGAGAGCGGTCAGGCGGTCGAACATCGGGCCGAGGCGCGCCACGAAGCGCTCCGGGCGGCACACCTCGTCCAGGCGCTTCTCGTCCAGCGTGAGGCCCGCCTCCGCGGCGTGCGCGCGCAGCGTCTCGCGGAACGGCGTGCCGGTCTCCCAGGTCGCCATGGCGGCCTTCTGGACGAGCGGGTAGGCCTCGTCGTCGCGCGACATGCCCGCCTCGACCAGCTCCAGCAGGACGGTCGAGGTGTAGATGAGGCC
The DNA here is from genome assembly GCF_040653175.1 of Actinomadura sp. NPDC048032. NCBI lineage: Bacteria > Bacillati > Actinomycetota > Actinomycetes > Streptosporangiales > Thermomonosporaceae > Actinomadura > Actinomadura sp. NPDC048032. The sequence continues at coordinate 7,859 of NZ_JBEZJP010000148.1, read as the reverse complement.
GCCGGTCGAGTCCAGGTTCTCCCGCATCCGCGCCTCGTCCACCACGAGCCCGGACATGAGGCGGTTCGTCAGGTTCAGCATGTAGTCGAGCGCGATGGAGGCGTCCGGCAGCGCGATCCGCTCGGTGGAGGAGTGCGAGATGTCGCGCTCGTGCCACAGCGGGATGCCCTCCAGCACCGGGACGATCTGGGCCCGCACGATCCGCGCCATCCCCGCCAGCCGCTCGGAGATGATCGGGTTCTTCTTGTGGGGCATCGCCGACGAGCCCTTCTGGCCCTTGCCGAACGGCTCCCACAGCTCCCGGACCTCGGTGCGCTGCCCGTGCCGCACCTCCAGCGCGATGGCCTCGCACACCGTCGCCATGATCGCCAGGGACGAGACCCACTCGCTGATCCCGTCGCGCAGGACGACCTGGGTCGACACGTCCGCGGCCTTCAGGCCGAGCTTGCGCGCGACGTGCAGCTCGATCGCCGGGTCGATGTTGGAGTACGTCCCGACCGCGCCGGAGATCGCCATCACGCCCACGGCCTCGCGGGCGCGCCGCAGCCGGTCGCGGGACCGGGCCATGGCGAACGCGAAGTCGGCGACGCGGTGGCCCCATACGTCCGGCTCGCCGTGGATGCCGTGCGTGCGCCCGACCCGCAGCGTCGCCCGGTGCGCCAGCGCGTGGTCGCGCAGCGTCGCGACGAGCGCGTCCGCCTTCTCCAGCAGGATGTCGGTGGCCTCGACCAGCTGCAGCGCGAGCGCCGTGTCGAGCAGGTCGGACGACGTCATGCCGAAGTGGACGAACCGCGCGGCCTCCCGCGGCTCGGTGTTGTCCGCCCACGCCGACAGGAAGGCGATGACGTCGTGCTGCGTCACGGCCTCGATGGCGTGCACGGCCTCCGGCGTCGGCGGCGGCGCCTTGCGCACCGGCTCCACCACCTCCGGCGGGATCGTGCCGGCCTCGGCGTGGGCCTCGACGACGAGGACCTCCACCTGGCACCACAGCTCGTACTTGTGCGCGTCGCTCCAGACGCGTCCCATCTCCGGAAGGGTGTAGCGCTCAATCACCCGACGATTGTCCCAGGCCGGGAACCGCCGCGTCCGGCCGGGTCGCCGCGTGCTCCAGCGCCAGCGCGGCGGCGACCACCAGGACGAGGGCGGTGATCTCGGCGGCGGCCACCCAGAGGCCCAGCGGAGTGACGGCGAGCGCGGCCGCGGCGGCGCCGAGCCGGATGCGGGACGGTCCGATGCGCACGGCCCGGCGGAACGCCGCGTCGCCCGCCAGGTAGAGCGCGACGCCGCCGGCGAGCGCGAGCGCGGGGCCGGTGTGCAGGCCGTCCCAGGCGTGCCCGACGGCCGTCCCCATGCCGGCCGCCGCGACGATGATCCCGATGACCAGCGGGATGTGGGCGTAGAAGTAGCCGAACATCGTCATCTGCGTGCGGCGCACGTCGTCGGCGGCGGCCAGCGACTCCTCGGCGCGCTCGTCGTCCCTGGCGAAGTAGCTCCACCAGACGGCCGCCGCGAGCGCCAGCCCGAGCAGCACGGCGACGACCAGGCCCGGGTCCAGGTGGGCGTGCTCGGCGCCCGCCCCGACCGCGATCACCGACTCGCCGATGGTGATCATGACGAGCAGCCCGTGCCGCTCGACGATGTGCGCGGCCCGGATGGTGAACAGCCCGCCCGCCGGCACGATGTACGGCTGGACGATCGGTACGACGAGCGCGAGCGTCCACAGCACGTACACGGCCGGCCCGTGGTCGAGGATCCCGGCGACGATGATGAGCGCCGCCGCGAGGAGGTTGGCCGGGAGGACGCGCAGGATGTTCGGGTTGTCCTGCGCGTACAGCGTCACATGGGCGAGCACCAGCACCAGGTACCCGAGGCCCCACAGCACGCCGCCGCCCTTGAACGCCGTCGGGGTGGCTAGGGCGACCATGAAGAACCCGCCCATCCCGACCAGGAGCAGCAGGCGCCGTCCCGCCGTCGTGGGGGTGAGGGTGTTGGTCAGCCAGGCGTAGCCGCCGTACATCCACCACAGGACGCCGAACATCAGCACGACCTGGGCCAGGCCCAGCGCGTTCAGTTCCTTGACCAGGACGTGGCTGAGCTGGGTCACCGCGAAGACGAACACCAGGTCGAAGAAGAGCTCCAGCGTCGTGACGCGGTAGACCTCCTCGCCCGCGGGCGAAGGTGATGCCATGCCTGACCTGCCTTGTATCTGTGTAATCAGGTAATCATGGCAGGGAGACGGCCTTCAGCGCGATGTCCGTCCGGTGGTGGGACCCGCGCAGGCCGATCCTGGACACGGCCTCGTAGGCGGCGGCCCGGGCGGCGGCGAGGTCGGGCCCGGTGCCGACGACGTTGAGGACGCGCCCGCCGCTCGCGACCGGCCGCCCCTCGCCGCCGAGCGCGGTGCCCGCGTGCAGGACGTAGGCGCCCTCGACCGCGGCGGCCTCCTCCAAGCCGGTGATCTCGTCGCCCTTCGCCGGGGCGGCCGGGTAGCCCTCGGCGGCCACGACCACCGTCACGGCCGAGCCCGGCAGCCATTCGAGGCGCAGGCTCGGGTCGAGGCCCCCGATCGCGCAGGCCTGGAGCAGCGTGGCGACGGGGGTCGCCAGCCGGTCCAGCACGACCTGGGTCTCGGGGTCGCCGAAGCGCGCGTTGAACTCCACCACCCGCACGCCCTGGGACGTCAGCGCGAGCCCGGCGTACAGGACGCCGACGTACGGGGTCTCGCGGCGGCGCAACTCGTCCACGGTGGGCTGGACGACGGTGGCCATGACCTCGTCCACCAGTCCGGGCGGCGCCCAGGGCAGCGGCGTGTACGCGCCCATCCCGCCGGTGTTCGGACCCTCGTCGCCGTCGTAGGCGCGCTTGAAGTCCTGCGCGGGCAGCAGCGGGACGGCGTGCTGCCCGTCGCACAGCGCGAAAAGGGAGACCTCGGGACCGTCCAGGTACTCCTCGACCACGACGCGGTCGCAGGCGTCGGCGTGCCGCAGCGCCTCGTCGCGGCTCTCGGTGACGACCACGCCCTTCCCGGCCGCGAGCCCGTCGTCCTTCACCACGTACGGCGGGCCGAAGGCGTCGAGCGCCTCCTCGACCTGCCCGCTCGACTCGCAGACCCGCGAGTCGGCGGTGGGCACCCCCGCCGCGGCCATGATCTCCTTGGCGAACGCCTTGGACGCCTCGATCTTCGCGGCGGCGCGGTCCGGCCCGAAGCAGGGGATGCCCGCCTTGCGCAGGGCGTCGCCGACCCCGGCCACCAGAACCGCCTCCGGCCCGATGACGACCAGGCTCACCCGGAGCCGCGCGGCCAGTTCCACCACCGCCGTGCGGTTCGTCGGATCGAGCTGGTGATTGTCCGCGATCTCTGCCGTGCCCGGATTGCCCGGGGCGCAGTGGAGGGCGGTGACGGCAGGGTCGCGGTGCAGGGCGCGGACGAGCGCATGCTCGCGGCCACCCGATCCAAGGACGAGTACTCGCACGTCGCGAGCTTACTGGTCCCCCACCCCGCGCCGGGCGCGTGTAACCCCTGCGCGAAGGGGCATGCGGCCCGGTGAGGCGGCCGTCACACCGGGACGTGTGAACCTGACCGATACGGGCGGCGTCCTACATATCGGCTGGTAGGCTGCCACGGGCTTGACCGCCCGCTGTCGAGGTGCCCCGAAAGGAGGTGGTCGGGATGAGTCCTGGTGATACTTGCAGTTCGCCGGAGAACCCTCACAGTCCGAACCGGACTGTTCCACCGTCCGCCTCCATCTGGCGCCCGGCCGACGCTCTCGCGCGCTCCCTTCGCTGACCAGCCTGGGTTGAGCGCGCGCTGCGTGCGTGGCCGGCGGGTTAGGAGCACCTCCATGGCCATGACACGAGTCCGCCCCGGCCGCGCACTGTTCAAGACGCGCGGCCGCCCCAGCGGCGTGCAGGCTCCGAACCGCGATTCCGCCGTCATCGACTGGGCCGCCTACATCGACGGCCACCGCGTCTGCACCGACACCATCCCCGACGCCGTCCGCCTCGTCCGCGACGGCCGGCTCACCCCCGAGGGCGACAGCGCCGGCTTCGTCTGGGTCGGCCTCCACGAGCCGTCCGCCGGCGAGCTCTCCGACCTCGCCGAGGTCTTCGGCCTGCACCCCCTCGCCGTCGAGGACGCCATCCACGCCCACCAGCGCCCCAAGCTCGAACGCTACGACGACGTCCACTTCGTCGTCATGAAGACCGTCGGCTACGTCTCCAGCGGCCCCGGCGGCGCCGAAGTCGTCGAGACCGGCGAGATCATGCTGTTCTGCGGCCCCGACTTCGTCGTCACCGTCCGGCACGGTGCCCACGGCGCGCTCGGCCCCGTCCGCCGCGACCTGGAGAAGGACCCCGCCCGCCTCGCCCTCGGCCCCGCAGCCGTCCTGCACGCCGTCACCGACCGCGTCGTGGACGGCTACGTCGGCGTCGCCGACGCCGTCATGGAGGACATCGACGAGGTCGAAGAGGCCGTCTTCTCCCCCGAGCGCACCGACGAGTCCCGCCGCATCTACCGGCTCAAGCGCGAGGTCATCCAGCTCAAGCGCGCCGTCGGCCCGCTCGCCGGCCCCCTGCGCAACCTGACCGGCCGCCGCTTCGTCCCCGCCGAGATCAAGGAGTACCTCCGCGACGTCGAGGACCACCTCACCCGCGTCCGCGAGCAGGTCGAGTCCTACGACGAACTCCTCAACCCCATCCTCCAGGCGCACATGACCCAGGTCACCGTCGCCGACAACAAGGACATGCGCAAGATCTCGGCCTGGGGCGCCATCTTCATGGTCCCCACCGCCATCGCCGGCGTCTACGGCATGAACTTCGACCACATGCCCGAGACCCGCTGGCAGTACGGCTACCCCATGATCCTCAGCGTCATCTCCCTCGCCTGCTTCGCCCTCTACCGAGGCTTCCGCCGCAACGGATGGCTCTGACATCGCATTTATCTCCTCCTTCGGGCCTGGCGGCCCTCCATCGTCGATAAACGCGGGCGATCGCTGGCATCGCTCCGACTCGCCTTGCGGCTCGCTGCGCGATCAGGTTCTCGCTCCGCTCGAACCTGCCTTCGGACGCGATCGCAACCCTTGAGGTTGTTGCGGGGTTGCGGCGGTGGCTGGGCGTTGTGCGTCAGATGGCGGGGGTTGGTGTTTGCAGGGCTAGCAGGACGTCTGGGTAGTCGGTGACTATCGCGTCTGCGCCGTCGCGGATGAAGCGGGTCATGTCCTCGGGGGTGTTGACCGTCCAGACGATGACCGGGAGGGCCAGGGAGTGGGCCTGGTCTATGAGGGCGGGGGTGGCGATCTTGTGTTCGGGGGAGACGGCGGTGGCGCCCAGGGCGAAGGCGGCGGCCACCGGGTCGGCCGGGGAGTGGCCTGCGAGCCAGGCGGATTCCGGGGCGAGGGTCTTGCGTTCCATCAGGGCGACACGGCCCAGGTCCGGGTAGTGGCGGCGGGCCTCGGCCAGGACGCGCCAGTCGAAGGCCAGGAGCTGGGAGCGTCCGGTGCAGCCGAAGGCCTTCAGGACGGCCGCCGCGGAGGCGGTCAGGAGCTCCACCTCCTCGTCGGTCCAGGAGGGGTCCGTCTTCAGCTCGACGGAGAGCCCGACGCCCGTGGGGGCCAGCAGGGCGCACGCCTCGGCGAGCGTGGGGACGCGGGTGCCGGGCATCGGGGCGGCCGCGCAGCTGAGGCCCGCGTCGAGCGTCCGCAGCTGGGCGAGGGACAGTTCGCGGACGGGTCTGCCGACGTAGGGGTAGGCGGGGTCGTCCGGCCAGGCGGGGCCCGTGTCGGCGAGGACGGCGGGGGAGACCACCTGGTCGTGGCCGAGGACGACCACGCCGTCCGAGGACAGGCCCACGTCCAGCTCGATCACGTCGACGCCGAGGCCGAGGGCGTGGGCGAAGCCGGGCAGGGTGTTCTCCGGACGGAGGCCGCGCGCCCCGCGATGTCCGTGCACCTCGACGGAAGAGATCACCGAACGCACGCTACCGCCCGTGACCGAACGCCCAGTGAGGAACGGGTGAGCAGGAGGGAAACGCGAGGTCAGACCAGGGGCCTGAGCGAGAGGGTCTGGTCGCGGCCGGGGCCCACGCCGATCGCGGAGATCTGGGCGCCGGACATCTGCTCCAGCGCCCGGACGTACGCCTGCGCGTTGGCGGGCAGGTCCTCGAACTTCTGGGCGCGGGTGATGTCCTCCTGCCAGCCGTCCAGGTACTCCAGGACGGGCTTGGCGTGGTGGAACTCGGTCTGCGTCGTGGGCAGCTCGTCCACCCGGACGCCGTCGATCTCGTAGGCGACGCACACCGGGACCCGGTCCAGGCCGGACAGGACGTCCAGCTTCGTCAGGAAGTAGTCGGTGATGCCGTTGACGCGGGTGGCGTAGCGGGCGATCACGGCGTCGAACCAGCCGCAGCGGCGGTCGCGGCCGGTGGTCACGCCGTACTCGCCACCGGTCGTGCGCAGGTACTCGCCCTGCTCGTCCAGCAGCTCGGTGGGGAACGGGCCGGACCCGACCCGGGTCGTGTAGGCCTTGAGGATGCCGATCACTCGGGTGATCTTGGTGGGGCCGACTCCGGAGCCCGCGCAGGCGCCGCCGGCCGTGGGGCTGGACGACGTCACGAACGGGTACGTCCCGTGGTCGATGTCCAGCAGCGTGCCCTGCGCGCCCTCCAGCAGGACGACCTTGCCGTCGTCCAGCGCCTTGTTCAGGATGAGGGTGGTGTCGGCGACGAACGGCTTGAGGCGCTCGCCGTAGGCCAGGTACTCCTGGACGATCGGCCCGGTCTCGATGCGGCGGCGGTTGTAGACCTTCGTCAGGACCTGGTTCTTCTCGCGCAGGGCCAGGTCGAGCTTCTGCGTGAGGATGTTCGGGTCGAACAGGTCCTGGACCCGGATGCCCATCCGGTTGATCTTGTCGGCGTAGGTGGGGCCGATGCCGCGGCCGGTGGTGCCGATCCGGGCCTTGCCGAGGTAGCGCTCGGTGACCTTGTCGAGGGCGCGGTGGTGCGGCATGATCAGGTGCGCGTTCGCCGAGATCAGCAGCCGCTCGCAGCCGATGCCGCGGTCCCGCAGGCCGTCGATCTCCTGCAGCAGCACGGCGGGGTCGATCACCACGCCGTTGCCGATCACGGGGACGACGTCGGGCGACAGCACTCCGGACGGCAGCAGGTGCAGCGCGTAGCTCTTGTCGCCGATGACCACGGTGTGGCCCGCGTTGTTGCCGCCCTGGTAGCGGACGACGTAGTCGACGTCCCCACCGAGCAGGTCTGTCGCCTTGCCCTTGCCCTCATCTCCCCACTGGGCACCGACAAGAACGATGGCAGGCATGCCACTTTCCCTTCCCACGACGAAGGCCCCGGTCGCCGCAAGCGCGAAGGGGCCTCTTGCGATCAAAGGGTACCCGCAGGCGGGCGACAAAGAAACCGGAGGGGGTCGATGGCCGCCGGTCACCGGCCCCGGCGCGGCCAGTAGTTCTCTGCGAACAGCTTGGCGACCAGCTCGCCGCGGCTCGACACGCGCGTCTTGGCGAACACCGCCTTGACGTGGTCGCGGACGGTGTGCGGGGAGATGACCAGCTCGGCGGCGATGCCGCCGGTGGTCAGCCCGCGCGCGATCAGCTGGGTGATCTCCAGCTCGCGGGCGGACAGGCCGTAGGCCTCCGCGATGACCGGCGCCATGTCGGAGCCGGCGGCCGGCTGGACGACCACGGCGGTGGGGCCGGGCGAACCGGGGACCCCGTCCATGCAGGAGGCGTGGACGACGAGCCACTGGCCGTCGCGGGTGCGGATCCGGACGCGGGCCGCTCCGCGGTCGCGGCCGGGCGCGGCCGGTCGGGAGAGCACACGGCTGAAAAACAGTACAAGGAGAAGG
>NZ_JBEZJP010000147.1:0-16596 GCF_040653175.1 Actinomadura sp. NPDC048032 | reverse complement strand
AAAATCGTACATCTACGCCGCTACGCGAAGGCCCCGCCACCTCGCCGGGCCCTACGCGATGAACGGGCGGCGCAAGCCGCCTCGGGCGCCGTCACGCCGCCGAGCTGTTCAGGCCGCGGTCTCGTGGGCGTCGACGGGGGTGACCCCGACGCGCTGACCGGTGATCTGCCGGCAGGAGACCAGGATGAAATCCGCCCCGGCTCCGGCCGTCCAGGGCCGGAGGGCCTCGCGGGCGCGCTCCCCGGGATCGCGGACGACCCGTGCCCGCCCGATGACGGTGACCGACCACCCGCTGCGGCGGGCGGCGTCCAGATCGTCCGCCTGGAAGGCCACGATCGCGCCCCGGGTCGCGGCCGGCAGCCGGGAACCGCGCGGCACCGCGATGACCACGTCCTCGCCGTCGACGACGAAACCGACCGGCGCCACGGCGGGCAGCGCCTGCTCGGTGAAGACGATCCGGCCGACGGCGGCGGTGCTCATGAGGCGCAGGCACTCCGCTCGCGTGAGGCCCGCCGCCTCGTCCGCGCTCCTCATGGCTTCCTCCCTCATGTCTCCATGCTCCGCTCCGCCCCCGGCGGGCGGGAGGGGCCAAGGTCACCTCGCCGGAAGCCGTCCGTCCCCTTCCGGCCGGGCCCTTCGAACGGCCCGGCTCAGCCGCCGGCCGGCGGCGGCCTGCCGGCCAGCAGGGGGCTCTCCCAGGACGCGCCCGGCTGGATCTCGATCTCCTCGGCGCCGTAGGAGATGCGGATGGGGGAGGCAGCGCCGGGGCGCAGCGCGACGCGGACGAGGTCCTGGCGGCAGGTCAGGTCGATGCCCCAGTTGCCGCGGTAGCGCAGCCCGAGGCGCAGCTCGCCGACCGCCGGGGGCAGGCGCGGCTCCAGCCGCAGCGCGCCGCCCCGGGTGCGGACGCCGGCGTGGCAGCGCTGGACGAGGTCGACGGTGCCCGCCATCGCGCCCAGGTGGACGCCCTCGGCGATGGTGCCGCGCTGGACGCCGGTGACGTCGGTGAACAGCGATTCGAGGAAGACGCCCCAGGCCTCGTCGCCGTCGGTGTGGGCGAGGATCCAGGCGTGGACGAGCGAGCTCAGCGTCGATCCGTCGCAGGTGCGGGGCAGGTAGTAGGCGATGGTCCTGGCGGCGAGCTCGGGCCCGTGCTCGTAGCCGAGGTTCCGCAGGACGGCGTCCAGCTCGCCTGGCGAGAGCACGTAGAAGAGCATGAGCACGTCGGCCTGCTTCGAGGCCTTGTAGCGGTTCGGCGAGTCGCCCTCGGCCTCCAGGATCCGGTCCAGCCTGCGGATGTCGCCGTAGCGTTCCCGGTAGCGGGCCCAGTCGAGCTCCTCCAGGCCGCCGTAGCCCTCGAACTGACTGATCACCCCGGCGTGGAAGGGGACGTACATCTTGCGCGCCACGTCCTCGAAGCGGGTGATCTCCTCGCGGGTCAGCGCGAGCCGTTCGCGCAGCTCCCCGCGGCGGTCCTCGGGGAGGACGGCGAGCGCCTCCAGCGCCCGCTCCAGCAGCCAGGCGGCGAGGACGTTGGTGTAGGCGTTGTCGTCCAGGCCGGGCCGGTCCCGTCCCGGGTAGGCGTCGTGGTACTCGTCCGGGCCCATGACGCCGCGGATCCCGTACCGGTCGGTGGAGCGGTCGTAGACCGTCAGGTCGGCGAAGAACCGGGCGACCTCCAGCATGATCTCGGCGCCGTACTCGGCGAGGAACTCGGCGTCGCCGGTCGCCTCGTAGAAGCGCCAGACGTTGAGCGCGATGGTCAGGCCGACGTGGCGCTGCAGGTGCGTGTGGTCGGGCAGCCACCGGCCCGACCGCGGGTTGAGGTGGACGAGCTGGGTCTCCTCGCGGCCGTCGGCGGCGCTCTGCCACGGGTACATGGCGCCGCGGTGCCCGGCGGCCGCCGCGGCGCGCCGGGCGGCGGGCAGCCGCCGCCACCGGTACAGCAGCAGCGCGCGGGCGATCTCGGGGAACCGCATGGTCAGGAACGGGAGGATGAACACCTCGTCCCAGAAGACGTGGCCGCGGTAGGCCTCCCCGTGCAGGCCGCGGGCCGGGACCCCGACGTCCAGGTCGACGATGTGCTCCGACACGGTCTGCAGCAGATGGAAGATGTGCAGGTTGAGGACGCGCTGGACCTCGACGTGGTCGACGCTCAGCTGGCAGCGCCGCCACAGCCGGTTCCACGCCAGGGTGTGCCGCTCCAGCAGGGCGTCGAAGCCGCCCGCCTCCGCCGCGGCGCCCAGCGCGGCCTCCCCGGCCTCCTCGACGGCGCGGTCGCGGGAGGTGAACACCGCCGCCACCTTCTCGACCGTGACGTGCGCGCCCTGCGCGGCGTCGACGGTCAGGTCCTGGGCGGCCCACCCGTCCTCGGCGAGCCGGGAGGCCTCGGCGGGGACCGACACCCGGGTGCGGGCCGCGACCCCGATGCCGATCTTCGAGGAGACGGTCGAGGCGCGCAGCAGGAGCGGCCCCCGGTCGTCCCGCCGCGGCGGCTCCTCGCGGGTCAGGTGGGTTCCGGGCAGGTCGCGGTACCGCTCGACGCCGGCGTTGGAGACCCGGCCGTCCAGCGCGGACCGGATGCGCAGCATGCCGCTCCAGTCCTCGGCGACGATCGTGGTCTCGAGCGCGGCCAGGTGCGGGTCGTCCATGGAGACGATCCGGCGCTGGGCCAGGCGGAACGTCCGCCCGGCCCGGTCGCGCACGCGGACGAGCCGGGTCAGGACGCCGCGCCGCAGGTCGAGTTCCTGCCGGTAGGACAGGAGCCGGTCCTCCTGGAGGGCGGCGTCCGGGTCGAACCACTCGCCGTCCTCGGCGCGGAAGGTCAGCGGCAGCCAGTTCGGCATGTTGACGAGGTCGGCGTTGTCGGCCCGCAGCCCGCCGATCTCGGTCGGGAGCCGGTCGTAGCAGCCGGCGACGTAGGTCCCGGGGTAGTGGACGCCGTCGGCCGCCGACTCGGGGGCGGCGCCCCGGGTGGCGACATAGCCGTTGCCGAGCGTGCACAGCGCCTCCCGCAGCCCTTCCGTCGCGGGATCGTAGCCGTCGTAGGCCAGGATCCACCGGCTCATGGCGTCTCCTCACACCGTCGTCGGGGCCCTCGGCCGGGCACTCCCGCCAACCACGCTGTCATCGGCCCCTCGGCTCCCGGCAGTACCGGACGACCCGGCGCGGCGGGACCTTCGGCCCGTGCCCCGTGGCCCGGACCGGCCGAGACTGAAGACGGGACCTCTGTTCGAGGAGGGGTGGACGGATGGCGGCGCTGACGAGGGCTCAGAGGTCGAACGTCTTGTTCGGCTATGACGGGACCAAGGAGAACGACCCCGCGCTGCGCTGGGCGGTGGAGGAGGCGCGGCTGCGCGGGCTCGACCTGATGCTGTGCTACTGCTGGCACTGGCCGTACCCCAGCGGCCACGTGGACGCCGGCGTGCAGGCGGTGCTCCAGCGGGCGGGGGAGAACCTCCTGCGCAAGGGGGCGCGCCGGGCGCGCGACCTGGGCGCGCAGGGGAAGGTGCGCACGCTGCTGAGGCGGGAGCCCGCGTGCGACACGCTGGTCTACGAGTCCGACGACGCGGAGCTGATCGTGGTCGGCTCGCACGAGCGGCACCTGCTGCCCGCGGGCTCGACGGCGACGGAGCTCCCGGCGCGGACCCGCCGCCCCGTGGTGGCCGTCCGCGGCGCCGACGGCCACCGCGGTCTCATCGTGGCCGGAGTCGACGCGTCGGAGCACGCGGACGCGACGGTCGGCTTCGCCATCGAGGAGGCCGCGCTGCGCGAGTGCGACCTGCGCGTCGTGCACGGGGCGTGGGAGCCGGGCGCCGTGCCCGAGAGCGACCTGCCGCTGTTCGCCGACAAGGCCAGGCTGTTCCAGGCGCGGGCCGCGATGCTGGAGCGGCTCGTCCACCCCTGGCGGCGGCGGTACCCGAAGGTCCACGTGGACGTCTCGCTGCTGCTGGAGCGGCCCCGCGAGACGCTCCTGGACGCCGCCGACGGCGCCGACCTGCTCGTGGTGGGCGACCGCGGCACCGGAAGCCTCGATCCGCTGCTGCTGGGGGCGACCAGCTCGGCGATGCTGCACCACGCCCCCTGCTCGGTCGCGATCGTCCCGGCGCCCCGGTACACCGCCCAGAGAGTCGCCTGAGGGAACGCCCCGCCGGCCGCTCGCGCCACGCCGCGGGCGGCCGCCGCCGGTTCAGTCGGGGGCGATGTTGCTCCGGCCCGGGTGCGGGGCCCGCGTCTCGCGGGGGAGCACCGGCTCGATCCGGTACAGCGACGGCATGCCGCCGGTCCGCGCCGGGATCTCGCGGTGCACCCCGGCGAGGGCGCAGACCAGGTCCCGTGCGGTGACGAGGCCGGCCAGGGCGCCGTGCTCGTCCGTCACCGCCACGTAGTCGCGGTCCGACTCCAGCATGGCCAGGGCCGCTTCGGCGACGGCGGCCGACGGGCGCACCGTCGCGGGCGGCCGGGACGGCAGGAGGTCCGTGACGGGGCGGCGCGCCTCGCGGGGAACGGCGGCGTCCCAGGCCGAGGTGAGGGTCTGGGCGTCCAGGACGCCGAGGAAGCCGCCCTCGACGTCGGTGACGGGCAGGTGGTGGATCTCGGCCCGGCACATCAGCTCCCAGGCCATGATCACGGACTCGTCCGCGGCGATGGTGAGCAGGTCGCGGCTCATCAGCTCGGCGACGGCGCGCTGCTCCAGCGGTGGGCTCGGCGTCATGGCTCCTCCTCCGGGCCGAACGGATTGCCTCCGGCTCCAGACTCCTCCGGGACGCCTGCCGCCGGCAGGGGCGAACGTCCCCCGACCCGGCGCCGGAGGGCCGGATCGGCGCGCGACTGGACGTACTTCAGAATCTCGATCACCACGTAGGAGACGGCGGCGATGACGACGATCCGCGCCCAGGCGCCGGCGCCGAGCGGGGCGGAGTGGAACAGGCCGTTCATGAAGGGCGCGTAGGTGTAGAGCGCCTGGACGGCGACGAGGGCCAGGACGCTGGCGCCGACCCAGGGGTTGCGGCGGACGCCGTGCCACAGCAGCGGACGGTCCAGCGACAGGCAGTTGAAGAGGTAGGTGAGCAGTGTCAGCGCGAAGACGTTGACGACGATCGTCTGCGCGACCTCCGGCGTGGCGCCGTGGGCGCGTTCCCAGTGCTGGAGGCCGAACGCGCCGGCGAGCAGGATCGCCGAGACCACCAGGACGCGCAGCGTCATCGCGCGGGTGAGCAGCGGCAGCGACGGGTCGCGGGGCGGGCGCCGCATGATGTGCTCGTCCTTCGGCTCGACGGAGAACGGCAGGCCGAGCACGAGCACCGCGGTCATGTTCAGCCAGAGGACCTGCAGCGGCAGGACGGGCAGCGCCGTGCCCGCGACGATCGCGGCGACCAGCACGAGCCCGAGCCCGATGTTGGACGGCAGCGCCCAGACGATGAACTTGACCAGGTTGTCGAAGACGCCGCGCCCCTCCTCGACGGCCTTCTCGATCGAGGCGAAGTCGTCGCCGGTGAGGACCATGTCGGCCGACTCCTTGGCGGCGTCGGTGCCGGCGCGTCCCATGGCGACGCCGATGTCGGCCTGCTTGAGCGCGGGCGCGTCGTTGACCCCGTCCCCGGTCATCGCGATGACGTGCCCCCGGTCCTGCAGGATCTGGACGAGGCGGAGCTTCTGCTCGGGGGAGACGCGGGCGAAGACGGTGGTGGCCTGGACGCGTTCGGCGGAGACGCCCGAGGTCAGCTCGGCGCCCGTCATCACCTCGCCGTCCAGCCCGACGCGGGTTCCGACGGCGCGCGCGGTGGCGGCGTGGTCACCAGTGATCATCTTGACCTGGACGCCGGCGTCGTGGCAGGTCCGGACGGCCCGGGCGGCGTCCTCGCGGGGCGGGTCGAACATGGCCTGCAGGCCGAGGAAGGTCAGCGGGGGCGGTTCGTCCAGCGCGGAGCCGCGGGCGCGTCCCCGGGCGAAGGCCAGCACGCGCAGCGCCTGGCCGCCGTAGGCCTCGGCGCGCGCGGTGACCGCCGCTCGGTCGAGCGGGACGGGCGCGCCGTCCGGACCGGCGGCGTCCTCGCACAGCTCCAGGATCCGCTCGACGGGGCCCTTGACGTAGACGGCGCCGTCCTCGTGCAGGGTGGCCATGTAGCGGCGCTCGGCGGTGAACGGCAGGGTGGCGACGCGGTCCGGCACGCCGTCGACGCCGGCCTTGGCCGCGCTGGTCAGCAGGGCGCCTTCGGTCGGGTCCCCGGTGATGTGCCAGCCGTCCCGCCGGTGCAGTTGCGCGTCGTTGCAGGCGAGGCCGGCCAGCAGCGTCTCCCTGAGCGCCGGGTCGGCCGCGGCGTCGACGTCCCGGCCGTCCCGCCGGATCGTCCCGGTGGGCGCGTAGCCGGCGCCGGTGACGGTGTAGTCGCGCCCGCCGGCGGTGACGGCGGTGACGGTCATCTGGTTCTGGGTGAGGGTGCCGGTCTTGTCGGTGCAGATGACGGTGGTGCTGCCGAGCGTCTCGACGGCGGGCAGGTGCCGGACGATGGCGCCGCGGCCGACCATGCGCGAGACGCCGAGCGCGAGGGTGATCGTGACGACCGCGGGCAGCCCCTCGGGGATCGCGCCGACCGCGAGGGCGACCGCGGCGGTGAGCATCTCGGTCGCGCCGCGCCCGCGGAGCACGCCGATGAGGAAGGTCAGCGCGGCCAGCGCCAGGATCGCCACCGTCACGATCTGGCTGAAGTGTGTGATCTTGCGGGTGAGGGGCGTCCGGACCGCGCCGGTGCCCTCCACCAGCCGGTGGATGCCGCCGAGCTCGGTGTCCGCGCCGGTCGCCACCACCAGGCCCGCGGCGCTTCCGGACGTCGCCAGCGTGCCGGAGAAGGCCATGCCGGTGCGGTCGGCGAGGGCGGCCTCGTCCTGCGCCGCGGTGTCCTTGGCGACGGGCACCGACTCGCCGGTGAGCGCCGACTCGTCCACCGCGAACTCGTCGGAGCGCAGCAGCCGCAGGTCGGCCGGGACCTTGTCGCCGGCCTCCAGCCTGACCAGGTCGCCGCGCACGAGTTCGGCCGACGGCACGCGCCGGGCCGCGCCGTCGCGGACGACCAGCGCCGCCGTCCGGGCCATCGCGGCCAGGGCGCCCAGCGCCTTCTCCGCGCGCGACTCCTGGACGAAGCCGACGACGGCGTTGACGACCACCACCCCGAGGATCACCAGCGCGTCCACGTGCTCGCCGAGCAGCCCGGTCACCGCCGCCGACACCAGCAGCACGTAGATCAGCGGGCTGTTGAACTGCAGGAGGAACCGCACGACGGGGCCGCGCCCGCGCACGGCGGGCAGCGTGTTGGGCCCGTCGCGCTCCAGCCGTCGCGCCGCCTCGCCGGAGGAGAGCCCGTCGGAGGCGTCGCCGCCGAACGCGCGCACGACCTCGTCGGCCGTCCTGCGGTAGGGCGCCGGAGCCGTCGTCATCGGGGCCCGCGGCCGCGGCCGCCGGGGTCGGCGACCGCGGGGTCGCAGCGTACGTCCATCGTCGCACCTCCTGCCGCCCCCAGCCTGGCCGCACGCCGCGGCCGGGGGCAGGGCCGAAGGTCCCGGCGTCGGCGGACCCACGCCTCTGACCGCTCCGCCGCCGGTGTTGTGAGTCTTGGAGATCTGGAGGTGGAAGACGATGGACGGAGCACATGTCCTGGTCGGGTTCGACGGTTCCCCCGCCGCCGGGCGCGCCCTGCGCTGGGCGGCGGCGGAGGCGGCGCTGCGCGGCGTGCCCCTGCGGGTCTGCCACGCCTGGAACTGGCCCTATCCCGCGGGGCCGGAGGGGGACGAGGCGCTGGAGATCGTCCGCGGCATGGGCGTCATCGCCCTGGAGGACGGGCTCCGGATCGCCCGGGAGACCGCGCCCGGCCTGGACGTGCGGCCGCTGCTGTCCCAGGGCACGCCGCCCGCCGCGCTGCTGGCGGCGTCGCGGGACGCCGAGCTGATCGTGGTCGGCGCCCGCGGGGCCGGCGGGTTCGACCGGCTGCCCCTCGGCTCCACCGCCGTCCACGTTCCCGCGCACGCCGACCGTCCCGTCGTCGTCGTGCCCGCCCACGACCCGGCGCGGGCCGGGAAGAGGATCGTCGTCGGGATCGACGGGTCGCCCGCGAGCCAGGCCGCGCTGCGGTTCGCGCTGTGCGAGGCCGGGCTGTGGCACGCGTCGGTCACGCTGGTGTGCGCGTGGTGGGACCCCGCCGCGCTCCCGGGCCCGGACCGGCTGCCGTCCAGCGATCCGCAGGGCCTCGAGGAGCAGGCCAAGGCGCGGTTCGCCGCGGCGGTCGCGCCCCTTCTGGCCGCACACCCCGGGGTCGCCGTCGAGCGGCGGTTCGTCCTGGAGCGGGCCGGGCGCGCCCTCGCCGACGAGGCCCGGGACGCGAGGCTGCTCGTGGTCGGCGACCGCGGCATCGGTTCGTCCCCGAAGACCCTGCTCGGCGCCGTCACGAGGTTCGTGCTGCACGAGGCGCCGGGTCCGGTCGCGGTCGTCCACGACCGCGACCCGCACACGAAGGAGCCGTCATGATCCGGGTACTGGTGGCGTACGCCTCCGAGCGCGGCGGAACCGCCGAGATCGCCGAATGGGCGGGCGCCGCGCTGCGCGAGTCGGGCGTGGAGGCCGACGTGCGCCCGGCGGGGGAGGTCGACGCCCTCGACGGGTACGACGCCGTCGTCGTCGGCGGCGCCCTGTACGTCGGGCGCTGGCACCGGGAGGCGCGCCGCTTCGTCCGGCACCACGCCGACGCGCTGGCGCACCGGCCGGTGTGGCTGTTCAGCAGCGGTCCGCTGGACGACAGCGCGCGGGAGCGCACGATCGACCCCGTACCCGGCGTCGCCAAGTACGCCCGCCGGATCCGCGCCCGGGGCCACGCCACCTTCGGCGGGCGGCTGGCTCCCGACGCCCGGGGCTTCATGGCCGGCAAGGTCGCCCGGACGGCGTCGGGGGACTACCGCGACCGCGACCGCGTGGGCGACTGGGCCGCCGGCATCGCCCGCGAGCTGCGGAGCGTGACCGTATGAACAGGATCATCGTCGGGGACGACGGTTCGGAGCCGAGCCTGCTCGCGGTCGACTGGGCCGCCGACGAGGCCGCCCGCCGCGGCGCCTCGCTGCACGTCGTGTACGTGGTCACGCCGTGGTTGTTCGACGTCCCCGCCGATCCGGGCGCCGCCCGCGTCCGCGAGCAGCTGCTGGACGGCGGCCGGGACATCGTCGAGCTCGCCGTCGCCCGCGCCCGCGACCGCGTTCCGGGCCTGGAGGTGACCGGCGAGCAGACCGGCGGGCAGCCCGCCAAGGTCCTCGTCGAGCAGGGGCGCGACGCGCTGATGGTCGTGACCGGCTCGCGCGGGTCGGGAGGCCTTTCGGGGCTGCTGCTGGGCTCGGTGGCGATGCAGGTCGCCGCGCACGCGGCGTGCCCGGTGGTGGTCGCCCGGGACCCGGACGCGGACCCGCGTGGAGACGTCGTGGTCGGGGTGGACGGTTCCCCGGCGGGCGCGGACGCCGTCGGTTTCGCCTTCGAGGAGGCGTCCCTGCGCGGGGTGCGGCTGCGCGCCCTGACCGCCTGGACGCACCCGGTCCCTTCGGGCCGGGGCGACATGCAGCCTCTCGTCTACGACCGCTCCCTGGTCGCCGCGGAGGAGGAGCGCGTCCTCGCCGAGTCGCTCGCCGGGTGGTGGGCCAGGTACCCCGACGTCAAGGTGGTGTCCGAGGCCGTCTACGGCCGGGCCGCGAAGGTCCTGGCGGACGCGTCCGTCAACGCGGGCCTGCTGGTCGTCGGCTCCCGCGGGCACGGGGGGTTCGCCGGGCTCCTGCTGGGATCGGTGGGCCACGCGATGCTGCTGCGTGCGCACTGCCCGGTCGCCATCGTCCGTAGGACGCGATGACAGCGTCCGTCCGTAGGACGCGATGACAGCGTCCGTAGGACGCGATCACAGCGTCCGTGGACGCGGGTGATCGGGGAAGCCTGGCCCGGCCGCCCCCCCAAGGCCCGGCCGGGCCAGGGCTCAGTCGCGCCCCTGCCTTGCCTGGGCGCCGTCGGCCTTGAGCTGCGCGGCGAGGGCGGCGGCCTGCGTGCGGCGGCTCATGCCGAGCTTGGCGAAGATGTTCGAGATGTAGTTCTTGACCGTCTTCTCGGCCAGGAAGAGGCGCTCGCCGATCTGCCGGTTGGTCAGGCCCTCGCCGATGAGCTCCAGGATGTGCCGCTCCTGCTCGGTCAGGCCCTTGAGCGGGTCGCTCTTCTCCTGGCGGGTGCGGAGCCGTTCGAGCATGCGGGCGGTGCTGCGGGGGTCGAGGAGCGACTGCCCGGTGGCGACGGTGCGGACGGCGCCGACGAGGTCGGAGCCGTGGATCTGCTTGAGGACGTAGCCGGACGCCCCGGCCATGACCGCCTCGAAGAGGGCGTCGTCGTCGTCGAAGGAGGTCAGCATCAGGCACGCCAGCTCCGGCAGCTGGGAGCGCAGCTCGCGGCAGACGCTCACGCCGTCCCCGTCGGGCAGGCGGACGTCCAGCACGGCCACGTCGGGCCGGACGGCCGGGATCCGCGCCAGCGCCTCGGCCGCGGTGCCGGCCTCGCCGATGACCTCGATGTCGTCCTCGGCGGACAGCAGCGCGGCGACTCCGCGGCGGACGACCTCGTGGTCGTCCATCAGAAAGACCCGGATCGTCCCCGCGTTCCCTGGCGTCTGGGCGGTCATGGCTCTCGTTTCCTCGGTCCGGTGGTGACGGAATGGACGCTACCCCGCCGCCGGCCCCGTCCCCAGCCCGCGGAGGTCCCCCGCCCGCGGGACCTACGTCCCGACCCGGAACACGTCCCTGCGCCCCTTCGGGATGGACCTTCGGCCCTGCCGCGGGGGCGGGGGCCGCTGGTGAGGTGAAAGCTGAGGGGAAGGAGCGATCCATGCAAACCAGGTACAGGACTTCCGCGGACATCGCGGACGACATAGAGCGCGCCGTCGAGGACGCGCTGTGGGCGCCGTCGGTGCACAACACCCAGCCGTGGCGGTTCGGCGTGCGCGGCCCCCGCGTCAGCCTGCGCGCCGATCCGGACCGCCGCCTGGGCGTCGCGGACCCGAGGGGCCGGGAGATGCTGATCAGCTGCGGCGCCGCGCTGTACAACCTCCGGCTGTCGCTGCGCGCCCAGGGCTACGACCCGCTCGTGCGCCTGCTGCCCGATCCGGACCGCCCGCACCTGCTCGCCGACGTGGTCCTGGAGCCCGACGAGCCCGCGGACCGGCAGATCCTGCGGGAGCACGAGCAGATCCGGCGCCGGCGCAGCCATCGGGGCGCGTTCCGTCCCGAGACCGTCCCCGCCGGGGTCCTGTCGGCCATGCGCTACGACGTCGAGCGCGAGGGCGCCCGGCTGATCGAGGCGGTCGACCCGCACGTCAAGGGGGCCCTGGCCGCCCTGACGGACGCGGCCGAGCACATCCAGCGCCGCACCCCCGCGTACTCCACGGAGATCGGCCGCTGGGCGCCCTCGCCCAGGACGGCCCGCAAGGACGGCGTCCAGGAGGGCGCCTACCCCAGGCGGACTCCCGAGACCAGCCCGAACTTCCCCGCCCGCGACTTCGCCCGCGGCCAGGGGTGGGGCGCCGAACCCGCGCACCCGGAGGGGAAGAGCACGGCGGGGGTGGCGCTTCTCCTGGTCTCCGACGGCGACGGGCCCGCCGACTGGCTGCGCACGGGCCAGGCGCTGCAGCGGGCGCTGCTGAGGGCGGCCGAGGGCGACCTGGCGGCCGCCTTCCACACCCAGGCGCTCGAAGTGCCGGAGCTGCGCGCCTTCATCCGCGCCCACTTCTGCCGGGACGCCTACCCGCAGATGCTCCTGCGCATCGGGGCGCCGGAGGGCGAGGGGCTGGACACCGTCCGCCGGCCCGTCGCCGACGTCATGATCGTGGAGCCCTGAGCGGGACGGCTTCGGGGATGCGGCGGCCGGTGATGAGCCGGGGCCGGACGACGATGAACTGGTCGTGCTCGCCCGGCGCCCAGCTCCGCAGCGGGAGCGCGGACAGCCGGGCGATCTCCCCGGGCTCGGTGACGCGGCGGGCGGGTCCCACGGTGACCACCGACCAGCCCCTGCCGCCGTCCGCGTCGATCTCGTCGATCTCGAAGGCGACGATCGTGTCGGAGGCGGCGGTGGCCATCCGCGAGGCCGATGACGTCTTCACCACGATGAGCTCGCCGTCGAAGACGAAGTTGACCGGTTGTACGGTGGGCAGCGCCTGGAGGGTGAACACGATCCGGCCGACCGTCGATCGGCCGAGCAGGGCCCGGCATTCCCCGTCGTCGAGGATCTCCATGCCGCTGTGGTCGAGGTGCATGACCCCAATGTGGTGCACCGGCGGCCCGGGCATCAGGGTCTAAGGTCCCTGACCTGACTTCTCGCCCCGGGGCAGGGTAATACTGGACCTGTGGTTCATGATTCGGGCGCCGGCCATGACCGGGCACGGCTGATCCTGCCGCAGCTGCAGCTGGACGATCTTCTGTCGGAGCTGCAGTCGAGGCTGGAGGCGGCGAGGTCCACCCGGGACCGGGTGCACGCGCTGCTGGAGGCCGTGGTCTCGATCGGCAGCGAACTCGACCTGGAGTCGGTGCTGCGGCGCATCACCGAGGCGGCCACCACCCTCGTCGACGCCCGCTACGGAGCGCTCGGCGTCATCGGCGAAGAGGGCGAGCACCTGGTGCAGTTCGTCACCGTGGGCGTCAGCGACGAGGAGATCGAGGCGATCGGCCACTGGCCGCACGGGCACGGGATCCTCGGCCTGCTGATCCGGGAGCCGCGCTCGCTGCGGCTCCCTGACCTCGGGGACCACCCCGCCTCCAGCGGCTTCCCCTCCAACCATCCGCCGATGCGGACGTTCCTGGGCGTCCCGATCCGCGTGCGGGACGAGGTGTTCGGCAACCTCTACCTGACGGAGAAGGCCGGCGGCGGCCAGTTCGAGGAGGAGGACGAGGTCGTGGTGATCGCGCTGGCCACGGCCGCCGGCGTCGCGATCGAGAACGCCCGCCTGTACCAGGAGACCCGCCGGCGCGAGCGGTGGCTGGAGGCGTCGGCCGAGGTCTCCACCGCGCTGCTGTCGGGCACCGACCCGCACGAGGTGACGACGCTGGTGGCGCAGCGGGCGCAGGAGATCGCCGAGGCCGACCTCGCGGCCGTGGCGCTGGTGGAGGAGGGCGGCGCGCACTTCGCGGTGGAGGCCGCCCGAGGACAGGGCGCCGAGCGGCTGGAAGGGCTGCGGGTGCCGCTGGAGCACTCGGTGGCCGGGCCGGTGTTCACCGAGGGGACCGCCCTGCGGCTGGCCGACGGGGAGAAGGCGGCGCGCGATGCGAACCTGCCCACGCGGGTGCCGATCGGCCCGCTGCTGATCGTGCCGCTGGGGCTCGGGTCGGCGGCGCGCGGCGTCATCTCGGTGGTCAACCCGCCCGGCGGGGCGCTGTTCTCGGAGGGGACGCAGCGGCTGCTGGAGGCGTTCGCGGGACAGGCGGCGGTGGCCCTGGAACTGGCCGAGCGGCGCCGGGACGCCGAGCGGCTGGCGCTGCTGGAGGACCGCGACCGCATCGCCAAGGACCTGCACGACACCGTCATCCAGCGGTTGTTCGCGACCGCGATGGGGCTGATGGCGGCGATCAAGATCACGCAGAAGCGGGAGGTCGCCGTCCGGGTGCAGCGGGCGGTGGACGACCTGGACGACACCATCCGGCAGATCCGGTCGTCCATCTTCGCGCTGCAGGGCCCCGAGACCGACGAGACGTCGCTGCGCAGCCGGGTGCACTCCCTGGCCGACAGGGCGGCGGAGCATCTGGGGTTCGCGCCCTCGGTGCGGCTCGACGGGCTGCTGGACACCTCGGTCGACGAGGAGATCGGCGAGCAGCTCCTCGCGGTCGTGCGGGAGGCCCTGTCGAACGTCGCCCGGCACGCGCACGCCACCGAGGCCGCCCTGACCATCGACGTCGGGGACGACGTGACGGTGCGGGTGGCGGACAACGGCGTCGGCATCGCCGAGGGCGGTCGCCGCAGCGGGCTCCGCAACATGGAGTCCCGCGCCGAGGGTCTGGGCGGCACGTGCACCGCCGAACGGCGCCCGGAGGGCGGCACGCTGCTGGTCTGGTGCGTCCCGCTCAAGCCCGCCTGATCTTCCGCACGCACCGGTCCCGCCGGCATCAGGGGCCGATGCGGTTGTCGAGGCGCGCCCACTCGGCGTCCCACGACCGGGAGCGGCAGCGGTCGCACCGCGCCCGGACGAGCCAGTAGAGGCAGAGCGCGGGCAGCCCCGTGGCGATGACCACGCCCGTCCCGTCCACCGCGGTGTGGATGACCGTCTGCGCGTGCCGGCGGGGCGGTGTGATCGAGACGCCGTCGGGCCCGGCCCACAGGATGAGGCGCTCCCCGACGCCGGCTCCCCGCCACGTCGTGTAGTCACCGGTCCGCCGGGTCCCGTCGGGTTCGGTCCAGGCGACCGTGACCGTGCGGCGGCCCCCCGGATCCTGGACCTTCACGATGGTGGCCTCGACGCGGTGCCGTGTGGCGGCCTGCTGGCGCTCGGCCCGCACGCCCGAGCCGTACGCGGCCTGGACGGCATGGGCGAGCAGCGGCGGCGTCGCGCTGAGGAAGACGATGAGCAGGAGCAGTCCGAGCCGCCACTGGACCCGGTCCACGTGGCGCCGCAGGTCGTTGCGGTCGAAACCGCAACTGCGACGCCAGCGGTCGATCCGTGCTGTCCAGCGGCCGGTCCGTGCTCGCATGGTCGTCGCTCCCATGACGCCGTCCCTTCACCTTCCTTCCACCCTGACGCTACGCATCCGCCCTGGACGGCTTGCAGAGGCGGAAGCCCTACGCGGGAGGGACCTCCCGGGCCCTCCAGCCCTCGGAAGGCGGGACCTTGGTCCCGCCGATCATGCGCCGAACGTACCTACAGGCCAAGGGCGATCCAGGGTTGAGTCATGGGTGACGAGATCATCGATGCGATGGAAGGTGAGTGGCGATGGCACTCTCCGAGCACAAGACCCACGTGGGCCGGGACACCCTGATCCGGGTGGTGACCCCCAAGCCGCTGACCGAGTCGCACGCCGCCCGTTACGCGTGGGCCGCCGCCCGCCTCGCGCTCGGCTGGATCTTCCTGTGGGCGTTCCTGGACAAGACCTTCGGGCTCGGCCACGAGACCCCCGCGGCCAAGGCGTGGATCGACGGCGGCAGCCCGACCGAGGGGTTCCTGGCGCACGCGACCGCCGGGCCGTTCGCCGGCTTCTACCACGACATCGCGGGAGCGGCCTGGGCCGACTGGCTGTTCATGCTCGGCCTGGCCGGCATCGGCGCCGCCCTCGTCCTCGGCGTGGGCATGCGGATCGCCGCCGCGGCGGGAGCCGCGCTGCTGGTGATGATGTGGTCGGCGGTCCTGCCCCCGGCGAACAACCCCTTCATGGACGACCACCTGGTCTACGCGATCCTGATCATCGGACTGGCCCTGGTCAGCGCCGGTGACACCCTGGGCCTCGGCCGCTGGTGGGGCGCCACCCGCCTGGTCGAGCGCCTCCCCTTCCTCAAGTGACCTGATCCGCGACACGAGGGGCGCTCTCCGCGAGCGCCCCTCGTACGCGTGTCCGACAGGAGGGGACGACGCGTCGGACGGCCGAGCGGTCGGGCGGGTCAGGCGGGACGCGGCGGGGGAGAATGCTCAGGCGGACCCGCGGGATGGATGACGGCGAGGGCCTGGTCGACCGCGCGGGACAGGGCCCCGCCGGTGTCGACGGCGGCCGAGCCGGGCCAGGGCGCGGAGTCCGCGCGCATGGCGGCGGCGATGCCCGCGTCGGCGTCGGAGGCTCCCCGGGGACGGGTCCGCATCCGTTCGGCGCAGACGGCCTCCGGCGCTTCGCAGCGCAGCGGCGTCAGGCGCGCGTGCTCCCGCTCGGCGACGGCGGCGACGGCCTCGCGGTCGGCGTCCGACGTCCAGGAGGCGTCCAGGACGACCGTCTCGCCCATCCGGAGCAGCCGCGCGGCGCGCGCGGCCATCTCGCGGTAGGTGCGCCGGCTCCATTCCGGCGTGTAGATGCCGGAGCCGTAGGGGGCGCCCGCGGGGTCGGCGGGGGCCAGCCCGGCGAGCTCCTTGCGGATCCGGTCGCTGCTGAGCACCGTGCAGCCGAGCCGGTCGGCGAGCGCGCCGGCCAGGGAGGTCTTTCCGGTGCCCGGGAGCCCGCCCACCATGATCAGACCGACGCGGCCGGCGCGCAGATGGCGCAGCGCGACGTCGGCGTAGGCGCGGGCGTCGGCGGCCGCGTCCGGGGCGCCCTGGCCGTGGCGCAGGCACGCCACCTTGGCGCGGACGAAGGCGCGGTAGGCCACGTAGTGGTGGCGCAGCGAGGACGGGGCCGGGTCGGCGGCGTACTCGGCGTACCAGCCGAGGAAGCGTCCGGCGAGCTCCGGGGCGCCCAGGCGTTCGAGGTCCATCGCCAGGAACGCGGCGTCGTCCAGACCGTCCAGGTAGCGGAGCCGGTCGTCGAACTCCAGGCAGTCGAGGATCCGCCCGGCGATGCTCCGCGTGGAGCCGTTGGCGCTCGCGTACGCCACCAAGATTGTCAATTTCCTCACCTCCGGCGCTGTCTGTCTCAAGC
>NZ_JBEZJP010000146.1:0-16807 GCF_040653175.1 Actinomadura sp. NPDC048032 | reverse complement strand
GCACGCTGCGCGTCGTCGGGTCCTCCGACGTCGAGCACCTCGACCCCGCGTCCCGCGCCGCCGCGGCGGCGTCGGGTTCGCCGTCCGGCGTGGTGAACTCGCTGGCCTGCATCAGCCCGAGCCCGCGCACGTCGCCGATCGCCGGGTGGTCGGCGGCGACCTTGCGGAGCCCGTCGTTCAGCCGCGCGCCCTGCACGGCGGAGTTGCCGACCAGGTCCTCGTCGGCGATGACCCGGAGGGTGGCGAGCGCGGCGGCGCACGAGACGGCGTTGCCCCCGTACGTGCCGCCCTGCGACCCCGGGCGGGCCTTGGCCATCAGCGCCTCCGGCGCCGCGATCGCCGACAGCGGGAACCCGCTCGCCAGGCCCTTGGCCGTGATCAGGACGTCGGGGCGCGCGGCGGAGTGCTCGTGGCCCCAGAACCGGCCGGTCCGCCCGAAACCGGTCTGCACCTCGTCCACGACCAGCAGGATGCCGTGCCGGTCGGCGCGCTCGCGCAGGCCCTCCAGGAAGGCGGGCGGCGCGGGGATGTAGCCGCCCTCGCCGAGGACGGGCTCGACCACGAAGGCGGCCGTGTCGGACGCCGGGCTCGCGGTGGCGAGCAGGTAGTCGAGCTCGCGCAGCGCGAACCGCGTCGCCTCCTCCTCCGGCCACCCGTACCGGTAGGCCTGGGGGAACGGCGCGATCGCGGCGCCCGGCATGAGCGGGCCGATCCCGGCGCGGAACTTCGTGCCCGCCGTGGTGAGCGCGGCGGCGCCCATCGTGCGGCCGTGGAAGGAGCCGTGGAAGACGACGATGTTCTGCCGGCCGGTGGCGTGCCGGGCCAGCCGGATGGCCGCCTCGACCGCCTCGCTGCCGCTGTTGAGGAAGAACAGCGAGTCCAGGCCCTCCGGCAGCACCTCGCCGAGCGCCTCGGTCAGCCGCAGCAGCGGCCGGTGCATGACGGTCGTGTACTGGCCGTGGACGAGCGTGCCCACCTGCTGCTGCGCGGCCTCGACCACGCGCGGGTGGCAGTGCCCGGTGTTGACGACGCCGATGCCCGCGGTGAAGTCCAGGTGCCGGCGGCCCTCGGCGTCGTAGAGGTAGACGCCCTCGCCGCGCTCGGCGAGGACGGGGGTGGCCTGCTTGAGCAGGGGAGACAGCGTCGCCATACGGCCCTCCGGTAGATTGTCGACAATCTGCAATCTAGGTGGCCCCGGGTCCGTTGTCCAGGGCCCGCGGCCCCGTGTGGCGGGGCCGGTCGCTAGGACTCGCGGAGCCGCTGGATGGAGTCGGTCATGTGCTCCTCGATGAGGGTGAGCAGGTGCTCCTCCTCCCCGTCGCCGATCGCGTCGACGAGCCGCCGGTGCTCCTCCACGAGGTCGGCGGGCTCGGGATAGGTGTCCTGGAGCGCGTTCAGGCACATGCGCGTCTCCACCAGCAGCGTGTGCGCCATCCGCTCCAGCCGCGGGCTGCCCGACGAGCTGACCAGCACCTCGTGGAAGGCCTGGTCGGCGTCGCTCATCGCGACCCGGTCGCGCTCGCGGGCGGCGGCCACGAGCGCCTCCAGCGCCTCGGTGAGCCGGGCCACCGCCTCGCCCCGGTTGCGGTCCATGATCAGCCGGCAGGCCTCGCGCTCGATCGCGAGCCGGGCGAGGTAGACGTCCTCCACGTCCCCCTCGTCCAGCGTGATCACGAACAGCCCGCGGTGGGGCTCGCTGACGAGCAGCCCCTCCTGGACGAGCCGCTGCATGGCCTCGCGCAGCGGTCCGCGGCTGATGCCGAGGCGCGCGGCGAGCTCGGCCTCGCCGAGCTGCGCGCCGGGCTCCAGCGACCCGTACATGATCGCCGAACGCAGCTCGTCCGAGACGATCTCCACCGTCGACTTGCGGGGAACAGGCTCCAGCTCACCCAGTCGGCCCATGCGCGGTTCCCTTTCGTCTTCTCATGTCTGCCAGGCATGTCGCCCGTGCAGGGGGGCGGCGGCGGGGACGGAGAACAGCCGGCCCAGCCCCGTGCGCGGCGGGAGACCCTCGGGGCCGGACGCTAGCCGCAGCCCCTCCCAGACGCTCACCTGGTTGGCGGTCAGCACCGGCTTGCCGACCCGCGCCTCCAGCTTGTCGAGCCAGGACACCGTGTGCAGCGCGGTGTCGGGCACCAGCACCGCCTCGGCGTCCGGATGGTCGTTGGCCGCGACGAACGCCAGCACCTCGTCGCGGCCGAGGGTGCCGACCTCGGCGGCGGTGACGATGCCCCGGCAGGACAGCGCCACCACCTCGATGCCGGCGTGGGCGAGGAACGCGACGAACCGCTCGGCGACGTCGGCGGGATAGGTCGCGGCGACCGCGACCCGGGTCACGCCGAGCGCCCGCGCCGCGTGGACGAACGCGAACGACGTGCTGGAGGCGGGCACGCCCGCCGCCTCGCGCACCCCCGCGACCTGCTGCGCGGCGCCGTCCCAGCCGAACACGAAGCTTCCGCTGGTGCACGCCCAGACGGCCGCCTTCACGCCGAGGCCGCGGAGCGTGCGGGCCCCGTCGCCGAGCACGTCGGCGCCGCCGATGTCCAGCAGCGCGTCGACGCGGTGGGCGTCCTCGCGCATCAGCGTGTGCACGACCGGGAGGCTGACCTCCCCGAGGGCGCGCTCGATGGCGGGGTAGTCGTCCTCGGCGCTGTAGCCGGGGTAGAGGAACCCCGCGCGCAACCCGTTCTGGCGCATGTTGTCGACAATCCTACCTTTGGAGATCATGGCGGCTAGGCCGCCGTGAAGGGAGCGAGGCCGACCAGGGACTGTCCGGGACCGGACGCCGACCGGCCCATGGCGCGCAGCGCCGAGCACATCGTCACCTGGTTGGCGGTCAGGACCGGCTTGCCGATCATCTGCTCGAGCGGCGCGATGATGTCGTAGGTCGGGACGTTGGTGCAGCTGATGAAGACGGCCTCGGCCTCGGGGCAGTCCACCGCCGACACCGCCGACACGATCTCGCCGTAGCCGACCTTCCAGATGTGGCTGAGCAGCCCCAGCCCGACCGAGGACACCACTTCGACGCCGTGCTCGCCGAGGAACGACACGAGCCGCTCGGTGACGGCGTCGATGTAGGGCGTGACGACCGAGATGCGCCGGGCGCCGAGCAGCCGGAGCGACTCCACCAGCGCGCCCGAGGTCGTCGTCGAGACCGGCGCGCCGGCCC
Source organism: Actinomadura sp. NPDC048032 (assembly GCF_040653175.1). Taxonomy (NCBI): domain Bacteria; kingdom Bacillati; phylum Actinomycetota; class Actinomycetes; order Streptosporangiales; family Thermomonosporaceae; genus Actinomadura; species Actinomadura sp. NPDC048032. The sequence continues at coordinate 13,638 of NZ_JBEZJP010000146.1, read as the reverse complement.
GCAGCATCGACTCGTGCAGCTGGAGCTCGCCCGCCTTGCCGCGGATGAAGCTGCCCGACGCGCACGCGTAGGCGACCGCGAGCGGCTCGGGGGCCAGGACGTCGCGGGTCGCCTGCCGGACGATCGACTGGTCCGACAGCGCCGAGGCCATCTCCACCGTGACCGGGACCGGCACGTACGGCAGCCGGGTCATGAACAGCGACACGTCGTCGGGCGTCCAGCGCCACAGTTCCCGGTCGAGGGCGAAGTCGAAAGGCGCGACCACCCCGATGCCGTGCTGGGCGAGCAGCTCTGGGCCGACGACCAGCGAGGGGTCGAATGTCATCTGCGCGGCCGCCACTCTAGGACTCTGCGCGCGCGTAGAGGAGGCGCTCGCCGACGCCGCCGGACCGCCACACGTCGTTGCACGCCTCGGCCATGCGGTCCAGGCCGTCGACGATCGTCGCGTAGACGTTGCCGGGGACCCAGCCGACGTCCCCGTTCAGCAGCAGGTTGTTGCGGCCGTAGAAGATCGCGAGGTCGATGACGCCGGGCAGGGCGTGGATGTTCTTCTCCTCCTTGAACTTCCGGTCGAGCATCCCGCCGGGGAAGGAGAAGTAGACGACGTCGCCCGGGATCGGGGTGACGGTGGGGTTCTCCAGGCCGACCTCCTCCTCGGAGAACCGCTCGACCATCGTGTACACCTCGTTGCGGGCATACTTGGCGTGGTAGGCCTCGCCTCCGAGCGGTAGAGCGTTCCAGACCGCTTCGCAGGTCCTCGGCGCATCCTTCTCCAGGAGCTCCGCGACACAGGAGACGCCGCGGCGCTCCAGAGTGATGGTCATGAGCTTGGGCATGCTGACCTCCCCGTGAACAGGGGTGGGCGAGAGCGTCGCCACCCGAAGGACTCTCCATGTTCGTGGGAGGACGACGTCCCCCCACACCCCCGACGGGGGCTGTTAGAGCGCTCTGGGATCCGTCCTGGCCCTGCTGGGCACGGGTTGCGACGGTCTTGCAGCACATATCCCACTGCGGTGGCCGGGGCCACGGTCCACCGCGTTGATTGTTGACAATCCTACGAACGGTTCCTAGCGTGTCAATGCCTCCCGCCGTTGCCTTCTCGTAAACTCCGCACACCCCGGAAGTGACGCCGATGGACCCTGCTCAGCACGCATCCGGTGGCCCGCCTGACGTGGTGGTCCTGCTGGGCGACGTCGATCCGCGCGGCATGGAGGAGGCGGAGAGCCTCGCGCGAGTCCGTTACGTGCGTGAAACAGAGCTCGCGGCGGCGCTTCCCGGCGCCGATGTCCTGTTCATGTGGGATTTCCTCTCGGACGCCGTGGCCGGCGCGTGGCCGGCGTCCGGCGGCCCCGGATGGGTCCACATCGCCAGCGCCGGCGTCGACCGGCTCATGTTCCCCGGGCTCGTCGACAGTGACACGGTTGTCACCAACTCGCGCGGCGTGTTCGACGAGCCGATCGCCGAGTACGTCCTCGGGCTCGTGCTGGCCTTCGCCAAGGACCTGCACACCACCGTCCGCCTCCAGGGCGAGCGGCGCTGGCGGCACCGCGAGACCGAGCGGATCACCGGCGCCCGCGCGCTGGTCGTCGGCACCGGCCCGATCGGCCGCGCGATCGGCCGCCGCCTGTCGGCGGCGGGCCTGGTCGTCTCCGGCGCCGGGCGCACCGCCCGCGACGCCGACCCCGACCTCGGCGTCGTCCACCCGATGGAGCGGCTGGGCGAGGCGCTCGCCCGGGCCGACTACGTCGTGCTCGCCGCGCCCCTCACCCCGCAGACCCGGGGCATGATCGACGCCGCGGCGCTGGAGCGGATGCGCCCGTCCGCGCGGCTGGTCAACGTCGGGCGCGGAGGCCTGGTGGCCGAGGGCGACCTCGTCGAGGCGCTGCGCGCGGGCCGGATCGCGGGCGCCGCGCTCGACGTCTTCGAGGACGAGCCGCTGCCGGAGTCCTCGCCGCTGTGGGACATGCCGGGCGTCATCGTCTCCCCGCACATGTCCGGCGACGTCGTCGGCTGGCGGGACGAGCTCGTCCGGCTCTTCGCCGACAACCTCGGCCGCTACGTGTCCGGCCGCCCGCTGCGCAACGTCGTGGACAAGCGCCTCGGCTACGTGGGCCCGGAGCGGGCGGCATCACACCAGAGGGGGTAGCCATGGCCGATGCGGCCGATCTGACCGCGACCGAACTGCTCGCGGAGTACCGGGCGGGGGCGCTGTCCCCGGCCGAGGCCGCCGGGGCCGTGCTCGCCCGGATCGAGCGGGACGATCCGGAGCTCAACGCGTTCTGCCTCGTCGACGAGGAGACCACCCTCGACATGGCGCGGGCCGCGACCGAGCGGTGGCGGCGCGGCGCGACGCTCGGGCCGCTGGACGGCGTGCCGGTCTCCATCAAGGACGTCCTGCTCACCCGCGGCTGGCCGACGCTGCGCGGCTCCAGGACGATCGATCCCGCCGGAGCGCGGGCCGAGGACGCGCCGTCCGTGGCCCGCCTCCGCGAGCAGGGCGCGGTGTTCGCCGGCAAGACGACGACGCCGGAGTTCGCCTGGAAGGGCGTGACCGACAACCCGCTGACGGGCGTCACGCGCAACCCGTGGGACCCCTCCCGCACGCCGGGCGGGTCGAGCGGCGGCGCGGCGGCGGCGGTCGCGGCGGGCATGGCGCCGCTCGCCCTCGGCACCGACGGCGGCGGCTCGGTGCGCATCCCCGCCGCGTTCACCGGCACCTTCACGATCAAGCCGACCTACGGCCGCATCCCGCACTACCCGGCGAGCCCGTTCGGGACGCTCGCGCACATCGGCCCCATGACCAACACCGTGGCGGACGCGGCCCTGCTGCTCGACGCCGTGTGCGGGGCGGACGGCCGCGACTGGTCGTCGCTGCCGCCGCCCGACGTGCCGTTCGCCGAGGCCGGAGCCGGGCGGGACGACCTGACCGGCCTGCGCGTCGCGTTCAGCCCGGACCTCGGGTTCGCGGAGGTCGACCCGGAGGTCGCGGCGCCGGTCGCGGCCGCCGCCGAGGCGTTCGCCGAGCTCGGCGCGAAGGTCGAGCAGGTCGACCCCGGCTTCGGGGACCCGGTCGCGGACTTCGAGGTCCTGTGGTTCGCGGGCGCCGCCAAGGTCGTCGAGCACCTGTCGCAGGAGGAGCGCGGGCTGCTCGACCCGGGGCTGCGGGAGGTCTGCGAGCGGGGCGCGCGGTACTCGGCGCTGGACTACCTGACGGCCACGGCCCGGCGCATGGAGCTCGGGCGGATGATGGGCGTGTTCCACGAGCGCTACGACCTGCTGCTCACCCCGACAACGCCGATCGCCGCGTTCGAGGCCGGCCTGGAGGTCCCGCCGGGCTCGCCGTCCCCGCGCTGGACGGGCTGGACCCCGTTCACCTACCCGTTCAACATGACCCAGCAGCCCGCGGCGAGCCTGCCGTGCGGCTTCACCTCCCGCGGCCTGCCCGTCGGCCTCCAGGTCGTCGGCGCCCGCCACGCCGACGCCCTGGTGATGGCCGCGTGCGCCGTCTACGAGCGGGCGCGGCCGTGGAGGCGGTTCACGGGAAGGTGATGACGGCGCGGCCCCGGTGGACGCCCTCGTCCATCGCGGCGAGGACGCCCGGGGCCTCGTCCAGCGTGACCGGGACGACCTCGGGGACGATCCCGTGCGCCACCGCGAACGCGAGGGTGTCGCGCAGGTCGTGCGGGGAGCCCGAGGGCACGCCCATGACCCGCAGCCGGCCGCTGACCAGGGCCATCGGCGGCACGCTCACGTTCTCGGCGCCCATGCCGAGGTAGAGCAGGGTGCCGTCCGGGCGCAGGCCGCCGAACGCGGCGAGCCCCGTCGCGGTGGCGGGCGCTGTGTTCACCACCAGGTCGGCGCCGCCCCACGCCCGCAGCGCCTCGGCGGGATCCTCCTCGTCGGTCGCGACGAACAGTTCGGCGCCGAGGCCGAGCGCCTCCTTCTCGGCGCGGCGCGACCGCGACACCACGGCGACGCGGGCGCCCATCGCGGCGGCGAACCGCTGGGCCATCGTCCCGACGCCGCCGGTGCCGAGCACGGCCACCTTCGACCCGGCGGCGGCCCCGGCCTGCCGGAGCCCGTTGAAGGCGGTGAGGCCGGCGCACATCAGCGGCGCGCCGGCGACCGGGTCCAGGCCGTCCGGCAGCGGCGTGACGAACCCGGCGCGGCCGACGAAGTACTCGGTGTACCCGCCGTCGCGGTTGACGCCGGTGACCTGCTTCGGCGCGCCGGTGCAGAGGATCTGGTCGCCGCGGGCGCACTGGTCGCAGTGGCCGCAGGACCCGTGCAGCCAGGCGGCGCCGACCGCGGTGCCGACCTCGGGCCAGTCGACGCCCTCGCCGAGCGCCGCGACGACCCCGCTGATCTCGTGTCCGGGGACGACGGGGAACGTTCCGAACGGGTAGTGGCCCCGCAGGTGGTTGACCTCGGAGAAGCACATCCCGCAGGCGGCGACCCGCACCAGGATCTCGCCGGGGCCGGGCCGGGGCTCCTCGCGCTCGACGATCTCCAGCGGCCCGCCCGGGGCGGTGAGCACGGCGCTGCGCATGGCGGCGCCCCCTCTCGTGTCGTGACGGCCGGCCGGCCGTTCTCTAACATCGGTATAGCAATGACTGTACCTACGCTATACGACGCAGCATAGCGCTGCTCGAAAAGTTTTGTAACATCGTTGTTGTGACCGCTCAGAGGGATCCCCGCACCCGCGACCGCATCCTGCGCGCCGCCGCGCGCCTGCTCACCGAGGCCGGCGGCGAGCCGGTCTCGACCCGGGCCGTGTGCACCGCCGCGGGGGTCGGGGCGCCGACGCTGTACCACCACTTCGGCGACAAGCGCGGCCTGTTCGACGCCGTCGCCGCCCACGGGTTCGAGGAGTACCTGGCGAGCAAGCGGGCCCAGAGCGGCACCGGCGACCCGGTCGAGGACCTGCGCCGCGGCTGGGACCTGCACATCGAGTACGCCGTCACCCATCCGGCGTTCTACACGCTGATGTACGGGACGCCCCGCACCCCGCCCGCCGCCGGCGAGGCCTACGGCATCCTGCTGGGCCTGGTCGAGGCCGCGGCCGCCGCGGGACGGCTCCGCGTCCCGGTCGCCACCGCCGCCCGCATGATCCACGCCGCCGGGGTCGGGACGGCCCTCACGCTGATCGCGAACCCGTCCGGCGGCGGCGCCGACCGGGACGCCGCGGTCCGCACGCGCGAGGCCGTCCTCGCCGCCGTGACCTCGGAAGGCGACGGTCCGGCCGACGCCACGCCCGCGGCGCGGGCGGTGGCGCTGAAGTCGGCGCTGCGGGCGGCCCCGCCGGCGGGGCTGACCCCCTCGGAGGCGGCGCTGCTGGGCGAGTGGCTGGACCGCCTGGCCGATCAGTCCTGAGCGGTCCCGTCCCCGCGCCGCCTGCGGCGCTTCACGCCGACGCCGCCCCAGAACGCCAGGCCCTTCACGACCACCGTGGGGGCGCCCGGCACGCCGGGCCCGCTCGCCCGCTGGTCGAACCCGCCCATGATCCCGAGCCCGTCGACGTGCACGGTGACGTCGTCCGGCACGATGATCTGGAATCCGCCCATGATCGCCAGGGTCCGGATCGTCACCCGGCCCTCCTCGAACCGGGCGTCCCTCAGATCGATCTTCCCGCCGCCCCAGAAGGCGAACGCCCTGAAGCGCGGGGGGACGTTCCACACGCCCGCCCGGCGGAACCCGCTCGTGATCGCGATGCCGCGGCGCCAGGACGGCGCGCCGGGGACCGGCCGCCAGCCCGCCCCCGTCGCCGGGGGAGCCGCCCGGCCCGGCGACGGCAGGTCGCGGGTGATCGGTTCGAGCTCCCCGTAGGTCTTGGCGGCGTACACCGCGTCCAGTCGCTCGTCCAGCTCGTCCAGCGTGAGCCGCCCGTCGCCGGCCGCGTCCCGCAGCACCTGCGCGACCCGCTCGCGGTCGGCGTCACCGGCCCGCATCTCCGGCGCTCCGGGCGTTCCGGGATGCTCGGGGAGGTTCGTCATGCCCGCAGCCTAGACCGGCGCTCCGCGCCGCGGGGGTCAGGGCGCGGCCGGCTCCAGGCGGACGACGACGGACTTGGACGTGGGGGTGTTGCTGATCTCCGCGGTGCTGTCGAGCGGGACCAGGACGTTCGCCTCCGGGAAGTAGGCCGCCGCGCAGCCCGGCGCGGTCGGGTAGGAGACGGCGCGGAAGGCGGGGGCGCGGCGCTCGGCGCCGTCCGGCCACTCCGAGACCAGGTCGACGGTCGCGCCGTCGGCGATGCCGAGGCGGTCCAGGTCGGCGGGGTTGACGAGCACGACGCGGCGTCCGGCCTTGATGCCTCGGTAGCGGTCGTCCAGGCCGTAGACGGTGGTGTTGTACTGGTCGTGGCTGCGGAGGGTCTGGAGCAGCAGCCGCCCCTCGGGGACCCGCAGGACCTCCAGTTCGTTCACGGTGAGGTTGGCCTTGCCGGTCGCCGTCGGGAACCGGCGCTCGTCGCGGGGAGCGTGGGGGAGCGTGAAGCCGCCCGGCTCGCGGAGGCGGGCGTTGAAGTCCTCGAAGCCCGGGACGACCCGGGAGACGTGGTCGCGGATCACGTCGTAGTCGCGCTCCATCGCCTCCCAGCCGATGTCCGATCCGGGCAGCACGGCCCGCGCGAGCCGGCAGACGATCGCCACCTCGGACAGCAGGTGCCCGGACGCCGGTGCGAGGCGGCCGCGGGAGGCGTGCACCATGCCCATGGAGTCCTCGACGGAGACGATCTGCGGCCCCGTCTCCCGCACGTCGCGCTCGGTGCGGCCGAGCGTCGGGAGGATCAGCGCCACCTCCCCGGTCACCGCGTGCGACCGGTTGAGCTTGGTGGAAACCTGCGCGGTCAGCCGGCAGCGGCGCAGGGCCGCCTCCGTCACGGCGGAGTCGGGGGTGGCGCGGACGAAGTTGCCGCCCATGCCGAGGAACACCTTCGCCCTGCCGTCGCGCATGGCGCGGATCGCCCCGACGGTGTCCAGGCCGTGCTCGCGGGGCGGCTCGAACCCGAACTCGGCGGCGAGGGCGTCCAGGAAGGCGGGCTTCGGCCGCTCCCAGATGCCCATCGTCCGGTCGCCCTGCACGTTGGAGTGGCCGCGCACCGGGCAGACGCCCGCGCCGGGCCGGCCGATGTTGCCGCGCAGCAGCAGGAAGTTGACGATCTCGCGGATGGTCGGCACGGAGTTGCGGTGCTGGGTGAGGCCCATCGCCCAGCAGACGACGATCCGCTCGGCGGCGAGGACGTCGCCCAGCGTCGCGGCGATCTCCTCGCGGGTGAGGCCGGTCGCCACCAGCACGTCGTCCCAGTCCAGGCCGAGGGCGTGCTCGCGGAACGCCTCGAAGCCGTGCGCGTGGGCGTCGAGGAACTCCCGGTCGAGGGCCCCGGGCGCGTCCGACTCCAGCAGCATCCGGTTGAGCGCCTGGAACAGCGCGAGGTCGCCGTTCAGCCGGATCTGCAGGAACCGGTCGGCCAGCACCGTGCCGCGCCCGGCCATCCCGGAGGCGCGCTGCGGGTTCTTGAACCGCATCAGCCCCGCCTCGGGCAGCGGGTTGACGGCGATGACGCGGGCGCCCTCCCGTTTCGCCCGCTCCAGCGCCGACAGCATCCGCGGGTGGTTCGTCCCGGGGTTCTGGCCGACGACGAAGACGAGGTCGGCCCGGTAGAGGTCCTCCAGCAGCACCGAGCCCTTGCCGATGCCGATCGTCTCGCTCAGCGCCGACCCGGACGACTCGTGGCACATGTTGCTGCAGTCGGGCATGTTGTTCGTGCCGAACGCCCGCGCGAACAGCTGGTAGGCGAACGCCGCCTCGTTGCTGGTCCGCCCGGAGGTGTAGAAGACGGCCTCGTCCGGCGAGTCCAGGGCGTCGAGCTCGGACGCCAGCAGCCGGAACGCCTCGTCCCACGACACCGGCTCGTAGTGCCCGGACCCGGCGCGCTTCACCATCGGCTCGGTCAGCCGCCCCTGCTGGCCCAGCCAGTGGTCGGAGCGCCCGGCCAGCTCCTCGACGCCGTGCTCGGCGAAGAACTCGCGGGTGACGCGCCGTGCCGTGGCCTCCTCCGCGACGGCCTTCGCGCCGTTCTCGCAGAACTCGGCGGCGTGCCGGTGGTCGCCCTCGGGCCAGGCGCACCCCGGGCAGTCGAACCCCTGCTTCTGGTTGACGCGCAGCAGCGTCAGCGCCGTCCGCCGCACGCCCATCTGCGCGTGGGCGTGGCGCAGCGCGGCCGTGACGCCGGGAACGCCCGCCGCCCAGGTCTTCGGCTCCGAGACCTCCAGTTCGGAGTCGTCGAAGTCACCGGCGGGCGCCTTGCGCGTCATGGGGCACATCCTCGTGGTCGGCCGACACCCCCACTGTCGCACGCCGGCGCCGGTCCGGCGCGCTACTGGGGCGGGCCTTCCGTCAGGTGGACCGTCCCCGCCCTCCGGTCGCCCCGGCTCGTCGTCCACTCGATCCGGACGGCGTCGCCCGGATGGCGGGCCAGCATCAGGCTCGTGAGCGTGGACGGCGCGTCGACCGCGGCGCCGCCGAAGGCGACGATGACGCCCCCGACCGGGACCCCGGCGGCCTCGGCGGGGGAACCGGGCACGAGCTCGGCGACCAGCGCGCCGGGGGAGCGGCCGTTCGGGCGGACCTTGACGCCGAGCAGCGCGGTGCGGCCGATGTGCACGGTCGAGGACGCCTCCCCGCGCTGGATCTGCCGGGCGGTCTCCAGCGCCCGGTCGGACGGGATCGCGTAGCCCCGGTGGTCCTCGCGCTTCCGGGCGTCCTTCACCGAGAACCCGGCGGACGCCGCGGTGTTGATGCCGATGACCTTGCCGGAGGTGTCCAGCAGCGGCCCGCCGGAGTCGCCCGGCCGGATCGGCGCGTTCGTCTCGATCAGCCCGGTGAGCCGCTCGGAGGTGCCGGTGCTGTCGTCGCGCGCGGTGACCGACTGCTCCAGCGCGGTGACCTTGCCGGTGACGACCGTGGGCGTGCCGCCCTTGCCGCCCGCGTTGCCGACGGCGGTGACGGTGTCGCCGACCGCGACGCCGCCGGCGGAGGCGAACGCGGCGGTCTTCAGCCGGGTCGCGCCGGACAGCCGGATCACCGCGATGTCGCCCGCCCGGTCGTAGCCCACGACCTGCGCCGGGTAGCCGCGCCGGTCGTCGACGTCCGTCCCCCTGATGGCGGTGGCGCCCTGGATGACGTGGTTGTTGGTCAGCACCAGGCCGGACGCGGTGAGCACGATGCCCGTCCCGGCGGCGCGGGTGCCGTTCAGCGTCTGCTCCGTCTCGATGTTGACCACGCCCGGCCGCCGCCCGCTGGGCTTGGCGTTCTGGTGGCGGGTCGGCGCGGCGGACGGCGGCACGTCCTGCGGGCTCTCGCTCTCCACGACGCGGCAGCCGGGTGCGAGGAGGGCCAGGAGCGCCACCAGCAGCAGGGGGACCGCGGCACGGGCGCGGCGGCGCCTGGAGTCCTCGCTCACCTGGTTGCCTCCTCCCGCAGGTTCCTCCCATGATTCCCGATTCCATGGGATTAGACCGAAAGAGGAGGAGGCAAACTCAGCCGGTGAAGTAGCGCCGGGGGTTCTCCACCAGCATCTGGTCGATCTGCGCGTCGGAGACGCCGGCGGCCCGCAGGGCTGGCAGGACGACCTCGCCGATGTGCCGGTAGTTCCAGTTCGGCTGCAGCGCGGGCACCGTCGCCGGGTCCGGGCCGAACCAGTCCATGAAGCAGGACGCGTCGTGGCTGAGGACCATCCGGTCGGCGTAGCCCCGCTCGCACAGGGCCGCGACGGTCGCGACCCGCTGCTCGGTCGTGTTGAGGATGTCGAGGCCGAAGCGGTCCATGCCGAGGATCGCGCCGGTGTCGGCCAGCTCCATCAGGTAGTCGAGGTCGTTGCTGTCGCCCGCGTGCCCCACGACGACCTTGGCGAGGTCCACGCCCTCCTCGGCGAGCAGGCCCACGACCGTCCGGCCCGACCGGGTCGAGCTCTCGGTGTGCACGGTGACCGGCGCCCCCGTCTCCCGGTGCGCCGCGGCGACGGCCCGCAGCACCCGCTCGACGCCGGGCGTGAGGCCGGGGGCGTCCACGGCGCACTTGAGGAACGCGGCCTTGACCCCCGTCCCGGCGATGCCCTCGGTCAGGTCGCGGGTGAAGTCGGCGATCATGGGGTCGGGGCCCACGTCCATCATCGTGCCGGGACCCCGGTGGTGGAACTGGAACGGCACGTCGTTGTAGGTGTAGATGCCCGTCGCCACGATGATGTTGAGCTCCGGCACCTGCTCGTTGACCCGCTGGATCCGGGGGAGGTACCGGCCGAGACCCCACACCGTGGGGTCGGCGATGGTGGTGACGCCGAGCCCGGCCAGCTCGCGCAGCTTGCCGACCGCGTCGGCGACCTTCTCCTCCTCGTCCCACCAGTCGCCCGCGCCGTGGTTCTGGACGTACTCCGCGCCGAGCACGAAGACGTGCTCGTGCATCAGCGTGCGCCCGAGGGCGGCGGCGTCGACGGGGCCGCGGACGGTTTCAACTGCGGGCATCGATTCTCCTGCGGTGCGCGGTGATGCCGGGGGTTTCGACATCGGCCCGGGGGGCATACCGACTGGTCGGTTTCTGGCAAGCTAGAGCGCGGAACGCACCGGAGTCAACGCGGCGCGCGAAGGAGGTGCCCAGGTGGCCCAGTCCGAGTCGGGGCCCGGCCCCGCGCCGGAGTCGGCGGCGCCCGTCCGGCAGAGCGCGGTCGAGCGGCGGATCCTGGACGCGGCGCTGCGGCTGTTCGCCGAGCGCGGCTTCGACGGGACGCCCGTGCAGAGCGTCGTGGAGGCCGCCGAGGTCACCAAGGGCGCGCTGTACCACTACTTCGACTCCAAGGACGACCTGCTCTACGAGATCTACCACTCGCTGATCGCCCGCCAGCTCGCCGACCTCGGGGCGGTGCTGGCGCGGGGGCTGCCGCCGCGCGAGGCCGTCCACGCGGTGCTGACCGGGCTGATCCGCAGCACCGCCGAGCACATCGACGAGGCGAAGGTGTTCGCCCGCGAGATGCACCGGCTGGACCACGCCCGGATGCGCTCGGTCCGCGCCGACCGCCGCCGCTACCACGTGACGTTCCGGAACCTCATCGAGCAGGGCCAGCGCGACGGCGTGTTCGGCACCGGGACCCCCGCCGAGACGATCACGATCGTCGCGCTCGGCATGGTCAACCAGATGCCGTCCTGGTACCGCGCGGACGGCCCCAAGCCCGCCGCCCGGCTCGCCGACGAGGTCGCCGGGTTCATCCTCGGCGCCCTGGACCGGCCCGCGGACTGACGGCGGGACGCGGTCTCAGCTCCGCTCCGCGGCCTGCGGGGCCCGGGAGGCGGCCGCGGCGGCGGCCGCGGCGAGCACCGCCAGCGCGGCGATGGTCACGGCCATCGGGACGGCGGTGCCCGGCCCGGCGACGCCGGCCAGCGGGGCGGCGGCGCCGCCCAGCGCGAACTGGGCCACCCCGAGCAGCGCCGACGCGGTCCCGGCCACCCGCGGCGGGCGTCCCCGCAGTGCCAGGGCGGTGGCGTTCGGGCCGATCAGCCCCTGCCCGGCCGCGACGAGGAACAGCCCCGGCAGCACCCCGCCGAGGCCCCACCCGGCGAGGACCGCGGCCACCAGGACCGCCCCTCCCGCGGCGACGACGGCGAGCCCGGCCGCCAGCAGCCGGGTGAGGGCGACGCGCCCGGCGAGCAGCGCGCCCGCCTGCCCGGCCGCGACGATGCCGAGGGAGTTGACGCCGAAGGCGACGCTGAACCCCTGCGGCGACATCCCGTAGATGTCCTGCAGGACGAACGGGGATCCCGAGATGTAGGTGAACAGGGCCGCGAACGACAGGCCGATCGCCAGCCCGTACCCGGTGAACGCCCGGTCCCGGACGAGCGTCCGGCAGGCCGCGGCCGTCGCGCGCAGCCCGCCCGTCTCGCGCCGTCCGGGCGGCAGCGTCTCCGCCAGCCCGAGCAGCGACCCGAGGAACAGCGCGACGCCGATGCCGGCGAGGACCGCGAAGACGCCCGGCCACGGCACGACCCGCAGCAGCTGGCCGCCGAGGACGGGCGCGAGGATCGGCGCCAGCCCGTTCACCAGCATCAGCACCGAGAAGAACCGGGCCGCGGCGGCGCCGTCGTACAGGTCCTGGACGATCGCCCGCGCGATCACGATCCCGGCCGCCCCGGCGGCGCCCTGCACCAGCCGCAGCGCGATGAGGGTCTCCACGGTCGGCGCCGCGGCGCACAGCAGCGACGCGACGGCGTAGGCGGCGAGCCCGGCCAGCAGCGGGCGGCGGCGGCCGAGCCGGTCGCTCAGCGGCCCGGCCACCGCCTGCCCGGCGGCGAGGCCGACGACGCACGCGGTGAGGGTGAGCTGCGTTCGCGCGGCGCCCGTGGACAGGTCCGACGACATCCGGGGCAGCGCCGGCAGGTACATGTCGATCGACAGCGGCGCCAGCGCCGTCAGCGCGCCCAGCACGAGGATCAGCACCGGCCTCCGGCCGGCCGCGGGGGGATCGGACAGCTTGGAGCCGGCAGAGGCGGCCGCCTGGGTCATGGGGGGGTCTCCAGCGGGGGCGGGGGAGGCTCAGACGGTGGTGATGACCTGGGCGGCGTCGAGGCGCGGGTTGCGGGCGTGGAAGGCGTCCGGGGCGGGCCGTCCCGCGTTGACCACGGCGATGGGTCGGACGTTGCCCTCCGGGAAGAACTCCTTCTCGACGGCGCCGGCGTCGAAACCGGTCATCGGGCCCGCGGCGAGACCGGCCGCGCGGATGCCGAGGATCAGGTAGCCGAGCTGGAGGGCGGCGTTGAAGCGGGCCATCGCCGGCCTGCCGGGGCTGTCCCGCAGGGCCTCGCGGGCGCCCTCCCGGTGCGGGAACGTGACCGGCATGTGCTCGTGGAAGTCCTCGTCGGCGGCGGCGATGAGGGTCAGCGGGGCCGTCGCGGTCTTGGCGCGGTTGCCCTCGCTCATGAGCGGGACCAGCCGCTCGCGCGCCTCCCGGCTGCGCACGTCCACGATCCGCAGCGGCTGGCTGTTCATGGCGGTCGGGGCCCACCGGACCAGGTCGTAGATCGCGCGCACCTGGTCCTCGCCGACCGGCTCGCCGGTGAAGGCGTTGGCGGTGCGCGCCTCGCGGAACAGCAGCTCCTGGGCGGCGGGGTCCAGGACCAGCGGGGTCTGGGTCGCGGTCGTCATCGTGCGATGCCTCTCGGACGGGAACTCTCCGAAGGGTCAATGCGATGACGGTCCGTTATCTTCCGCGTCAGGAAGTGGGGTGCGCCACACCCGGGGGCGGCCGCGGCGGCGGCCGGTCAGAACGGGAGGCGCTCGGCCGCCGCGACGAGCGCGCCCGCGATGGTGGCGACGGTCAGGACCGACACTCCGGCCAGCACTGCCCAGCGCCCCGCCTGGTACCCGGCGGGGACGCGGCCGGCGTCGCGGCCGCGCACCGGCCACGGGGCGCGCAGCGGCGCCGTCCCCGGCGGCTCCGGAGGGACGTCGGCGGGCGCGCGGGCGCCGCCCGCGGCGGCCGCCCCGGGCAGGCCGGGCACCCACCCGCGCAGGGCGGCGCCGGCGGGGGGGGCGGGGGCGGGGCCGGGGGGGGGGGGGTCGGGGGCCCGGGGGCCCGGCAGGCAGCACCGCCTCCCT
>NZ_JBEZJP010000145.1:0-17027 GCF_040653175.1 Actinomadura sp. NPDC048032 | reverse complement strand
TCCGTGTACTCGCCGCCATGTCGGGCGGCGTCGACTCCGCCGTGGCCGCCGCCCGCGCCGCCGAGGCCGGGCACGATGTGACCGGCGTCCACATGGCCCTGTCCAGCAATCCCCAGTCGTACCGGACGGGGGCGCGCGGCTGCTGCACCCTGGAGGACTCCCGGGACGCCCGCCGCGCCGCCGACGTGATCGGCATCCCGTTCTACGTGTGGGACCTCGCCGAGCGCTTCCACCGGGACGTGGTGGAGGACTTCGTCAGCGAGTACGCGGCGGGCCGCACCCCGAACCCGTGCCTGCGCTGCAACGAGAAGATCAAGTTCGCGGCGCTGCTGGACCGGGCGATGGCGCTCGGCTTCGACGCCGTCTGCACCGGCCACTACGCGCGGCTGGACGGCGGCGTCCTGCGGCGCGGCGTCGACGCGGGCAAGGACCAGTCGTACGTCCTGGCCGTCTGCACGCCCGAGCAGCTCGCGCACGCGCTGTTCCCGCTCGGCGACACCTCCAAGGCCGACATCCGGCTGGAGGCGGAGCGCCGCGGCCTCCAGGTCGCCGACAAGCCCGACAGCCACGACATCTGCTTCATCGCCGACGGCGACACGCGCGGCTTCCTGGCCGAGCGGCTGGGGTCGGCGCCCGGCCCGATCGTCGACGCCGACGGCAACGAGGTCGGCGAGCACGACGGCGCCTACGCCTACACGATCGGCCAGCGCAGGGGCCTGCGGATCGGCACCCCGGCGCCGGACGGGCGGCCCCGCTACGTCCTCGACATCTCGCCGGTCACCAACACCGTGACGGTGGGGCCGCGCGAGTCGCTGGACGTCCACGAGATCACCGGCGAGCGCCCCGTGTGGCTGAGCGAGGCCCCGCGGGGCCCGTTCGAGTGCCAGGTCCAGCTCCGCGCGCACGGCGAGGTCTACGACTGCACGGCCGAGCACACCGGGAACGAGCTGCGCGTCCGCCTGGCCACGCCCGCGCGGGGCGTGGCGACCGGCCAGGCCGCCGTCCTCTACGACGGCGACCGCGTCCTCGGGTCGGCCACGATCGCGGAGACCGCGCGCGTCCCCGCCTGACCAGGGTGCCGGAAGGAGAGTGCGATGCGGTTCGGTGTCTCGACGTTCGTGACCGATGAGGGGATCGGCCCCGCCGCGCTCGGGCGGGCGCTGGAGGAGCGCGGGTTCGGGTCCCTGTTCGTCACCGAGCACACGCACATCCCCGTGAAGCGGGAGTCGGAGTATCCGGGCGGCGGCGAGCTGCCGCGCATCTACTACCGGACGCTCGACCCGTTCGTCGCGCTGTCGGCGGCCGCCGCCGTCACCGCGCGCCTCCGGCTCGGGACGGGCATCGCGCTGGTCGTCCAGCGCGACCCGATCACGCTGGCGAAGGAGACCGCCTCCCTCGACCTGGTCTCCGGCGGACGCGCCGTGCTCGGCGTCGGCGCCGGCTGGAACCGGGAGGAGATGCGCAACCACGGCACCGACCCGGCGACCCGGATGCGGCTGATGCGCGAGCGGGTGCTGGCGGTCAAGGAGCTGTGGACGAAGGAGCGGGCCGAGTTCCACGGCGAGTTCGTCGACTTCGACCCGGTGTTCTCCTACCCCAAGCCCGTCCAGGACCCGCATCCGCCCGTGCTGGTCGGCGGCTCGGGGCTCACGGCGCTCGACCGGGTCGCGGAGTACGGCGACGGATGGATGCCGCTCTACGGCCGCGGAACCGGTGATCTCGCCGCCCGGATCGCGGACCTGCGCGAGCGGGCGGGACGCCGGACCCGGTGACGGTGTTCGCCGTCCCGGCCAGGCCGGAGGCCGTCGCCGAGCTGGAGGCCGCGGGCGCCGACGAGGTCCTGTTCAACCTGCGGACCGAGCCGGAGGACGGCACGCTCCGCCGCCTCGACCGGCTGGCCGCGCTGCTGTGATCGCCGTCCCGCGGCGCCGATAGGGTTTGCCGGGTGACGAGCTTTCCGTGGCAGGCCGGGACGGCGACCGGCGTCGGGTCCTATCCGGGGGAGGACCCCGCCGAGGCGCTGCGGATCGTCCTCGGCGAACTGCCCGAGCTGCCGCACCTGCCCGAGCTGCCGGCCCGCGGCCCCGGCGCCGACCTGGCGGGACGGACCGCCGGCCTGCTGGTCGAGATGCCCGTGCACCTGGAGCCGTCCGGCTGGCGGTTCTCCGACCGTCCGGGACGCGACACGCAGCGCTCCCTCGACCACCTCGCCCGCGACCTGGACGTCCTGGAGGAGGTCGCGGGCGGCCACGACGGGCCGTTCAAGATCCAGGTCTGCGGGCCGTGGACGCTGGCCGCCTCGATCGAGCTGCGGCACGGCGACCGGGCGCTGAAGGACCCAGGCGCCGTCCGCGACCTGACCGCCTCGCTGGCCGAGGGCGTCGCCGCCCACGTGGCCGACGTCCAGCGCCGGCTCCCGGCGGCGCAGATCATCCTGCAGTTGGACGAGCCCGGCCTGCCCGCCGCCCTGGCCGGGACGGTCCCGACCGCCAGCGGCTTCTCCCGCCTACGGGCGATCGAGGCGCCGATCGCCGAAGAGGCCCTCCGCACCGTGATCGGCGCGACGGACGCCTACCCCGTCGTGCACTGCTGCGCCCGGAACGTCCCCTACGACCTCCTGCGCGGCGCCGGCGCGAAGGCCCTCTCCATCGACCTGCGCCTGGTCCCGAGACGCGACGACGACGCCGTGGGGGAGGCGATCGACGCGGGGATCGGCCTGTTCCTCGGCGCCGTCCCCGCGACCGACGCCGCCCTTCCGCCCCTCAAGGCGACCGCCGAGCCGGTGCGGGAGCTGTGGCGCCGCTTCGGCTTCCCCGCCCAGCGGCTGGCCGAACAAGTCGTGATCACTCCGGCCTGCGGCATGGCGGGCGCCTCGCCCCGCCACGTCCGCGCCGCCCTCAAACGCTGCCGCGACACCGCCCGGATGCTCTACGAAGCGGCTCTCTAGAAGGGCGCGCCGAGGGCTCATATTGTCGGTCCCGTTGGCGAGAATGGGGGCATGACCATGAGCGACGGCGTTCCGACCGAGGCGCGGCAGCGCCACAAGGAGCTGAGCGAGCGGCTCGACGAGGCCAACTACCGGTACTACGTCCTCGACCAGCCGACGCTCTCCGACGCCGAGTACGACCGGATGATGCGCGACATCCGGGCGCTGGAGGAGCGGTATCCGGAGCTGGTCACGCCCGACTCGCCGACACAGCGGGTCGGCGCGCCCATCGTCACCGACTTCGCGACCGTCCAGCATCTGGAGCGGATGCAGAGCCTCGACAACGCGATGAGCGCCGAGGAGCTGCTCGCCTGGGACGAGCGGGTCGTCAAGGAGGTCGGCGAGGTCGCCGGCTACCTGTGCGAGCTGAAGATCGACGGCCTGGCGATCGCGCTGACGTACGAGAAGGGGCGGCTCGTGCGCGGGGTCACCCGCGGCGACGGGCGCACCGGCGAGGACGTCACCAACAACGTCCGCACCATCGCCGACATCCCCGCCCGGCTGGCCGGCGAGGGCTGGCCGGACGTCCTGGAGGTCCGCGGCGAGGTCTTCCTGCCGGTCGAGGGGTTCGAGCAGGTCAACGCGGTCCAGATCGAGGCGGGCAAGGAGCCCTTCGCCAACCCGCGCAACGCGGCGGCGGGCTCGCTGCGGCAGAAGGACCCGCGGGTGACCGCGCACCGGCCGCTCGGCATGCTCGTCCACGGGTTCGGCGCGTGGCGGGGCGGGGAGCAGCCCGACAGCCAGTCCGGCGCGTACGAGCTGATGCGCGGCTGGGGCCTGCCGGTCAGCGACCGCTACAAGGTCGTCTCCGGGCTCGGCGCCGTCCGCGAGTACATCGAGGAGTACGGCGAGGACCGGCACGGCACCGCCTACGAGATCGACGGGGTCGTCGTCAAGGTCGACCAGTTCGCGCTGCAGCGCCGGCTCGGGTCGACGAGCCGGGCGCCGCGCTGGGCGATCGCGTGGAAGTACCCGCCGGAGGAGGTCAACACCAAGCTCCTCGACATCAGGGTCGGCGTGGGGCGGACCGGGCGCGTCACCCCCTACGGGGTGATGGAGCCGATCAAGGTCGCCGGGTCCACGGTGGAGCGGGCGACGCTGCACAACGCGAGCGAGGTCAGGCGCAAGGGCGTGCTGATCGGCGACACGGTCGTGCTGCGCAAGGCGGGCGACGTCATCCCCGAGATCGTCGCGCCGGTGACCGGGCTGCGCGACGGGTCCGAGCGCGAGTTCGTCATGCCCGACACCTGCCCCGAGTGCGGGACGGAGCTGGCGTACGAGAAGGAGGGCGACGTCGACATCCGCTGCCCGAACGCCAGGAGCTGCCCCGGCCAGCTGCGCGAGCGGCTGTTCTACCTGGCGAGCCGCAAGGTGCTCGACATCGAGGCGCTCGGCTACGTCGCGGCGACCGCGCTCACCCAGCCGCTGGAGCCGAGCGACCCGCCGGTGAAGAACGAGGGCGACCTGTTCCACCTCACCGTCGACCAGCTGCTCCCGATCAGGAGCCCGGTCCTCGACCAGCGGACCGGCACGGCCAAGACCGACCCGAAGACCGGCGAGCCGAAGGTGGTGTCGTTCTTCGCCAACAAGGAGGGCGAGCCGAAGAAGACGGTCGAGATCCTCTTCGAGGAGCTGGAGAAGGCCAAGCGGCAGCCGCTGTGGCGGGTGCTGGTGGCGCTGTCGATCCGGCATGTCGGGCCGTCCGCCGCCCAGGACCTCGCGCGCGAGATGCGCTCGCTCGACGCGATCGCCGAGGCGACGGAGGAGGAGCTCGCCGCGGTGGACGGCGTGGGGCCCACCATCGCCGCGTCCATCAAGAAGTGGTTCGAGGAGCCCTGGCACCGCGAGATCGTCGACAAATGGCGGGCCGCCGGCGTCCGGATGCGGGACGAGGGGGCCGCGGGGCCGCGCCCGCTGGAGGGCGTCAGCGTGGTGATCACCGGATCGCTGGAGGGGTTCAGCCGCGACTCGGCGACCGAGGCGGTGCAGCGGCTCGGCGGGAAGGTGTCCGGGTCGGTGTCGAAGAAGACGGGCTTCGTGGTCGTCGGCGACAGTCCAGGGTCGAAATACGACAAAGCGGTCAAGTTGGGCGTGCCGGTCCTGGCCGAGGAGGGGTTCCGGGTCCTACTCTCCGATGGGCCAGATGCGGCCAAAAACGTAACTATGCGCGCGGACGCCTAACACGGCGTGGTTGCGGGGGTTTCGACCAGGGTTGCGTTACTCAGGGGTACACTTCCACTACCCAGCGACGAGGGACGGACGCGGAAAGGAAATAACGGAACGTACGCAACCGGTTTCGCGAAGTTGAGCGAAGGCCGTACCCTCCCTCACATCACGACCCACACCTGAAATCTCCGGACGTAACACCCGGGGGGCGTCCCCCGAGGTCGGGGACGCCCGGTGCCGGGGGGCGACCCCCCGCAGCCCCCCGAGGATGTGATGAAGGACCCGAACAACACGCGGAACACGGCGCCACGCCGTGGCTCCCCGTTGTGGATCTACTTCGTCGTCGTCATCCTGCTCGGCCTCGCCGCCGCGGCCGCCGCGTTCTCCGGGCTGACCCGCGCCGACCTGGACGCGCTCGCCGGAACCCCCGTGTTCTGGATCCTCGGCTGCTTCATCATCTTCGGCGAGCTGCGGCCGATCATCACGCCCGGCAGCACCGAGAACAACGGCGCCACCACCTCGACGACGTTCTCGTTCGCCGCGCTGCTGTACGCCGGGCTGCCCATCGCCGCCGCCCTCCAGGCCGTCGCCGTGATCACCTGCGGGATCTTCCGCTCCCGCTCCCCGCACCGCATCGCCTTCAACGTCGCGCAGTACACGCTCAGCCTGGCCGCCGCCCAGCTCGTCCTCGCGCTCTCCGGCGACCTCGCGACCCCCTCGCAGCTGTGGGTGCCGCACGGCTCCGACCTGCCCGCGATCGCGCTCGCCGGCGCTGTCTACTTCGTCTGCAACGACACCCTCGTCGGCGCCGCCGTCGCGCTGCACGCCCGCGTCTCGCTCGTCAAGGCGCTCCGCTGGGACCTGGCCTACCAGGTCCTCGTGCACCTGGCGCTGCTCGGCCTCGCCCCGCTGATGGTCATCGCGATGGACCGGTCCGCCGTCTTCGTGCCGCTGATCGTCCTGCCGTTCATCGCCGTCTACCTCAACGCCTCCGTCTCGGTCCGGCGCGAGCACCAGGCGCTGCACGACGGGCTGACCGGCCTGCCCAACCGCAAGCTGCTGATCGTCCGCACCGAGGAGGCCCTCGCCGAGGCGCGCGGCGCGGAGCGGCGGCTCCCGCGCGCCGCCGGGCTCGGGGCCCGGCGCCGCAAGGCGGCCGACCCGCCGGACCACCGCGCCGGGCTGTTCCTGCTCGACCTCGACCGGTTCAAGGAGGTCAACGACACCCTCGGGCACCCCACCGGCGACCGGCTGCTCCAGCTCGTCGCGCACCGGCTCACCCACAGCGTCCGCCCCGGCGACCTCGTCGCGCGGCTCGGCGGCGACGAGTTCGCGGTGCTGTTGCCCACCGTGCGGGACGAGGCCGCCGCCCGCGAGGTCGCCGCCCGGCTGCGCGCCGCGCTCTCCGAACCCGTCCGGCTGGACGGCATGTCGTTCGACCTGGAGGCCAGCGTCGGCATCGCGCTGTTCCCCGACCACGCGCCCGACTTCGAGCTGCTCCTGCAGCGCGCCGACGTCGCCATGTACAACGCCAAGGAGGCCCGGACCGGCGTCGAGACGTACTCGCCCGGCAAGGACCGCAACTCCCCGGCCCGGCTCAGCATGCTCGGCGACCTGCGCCGCGCCATCGACCGCTCCGAGCTGGAGCTGTTCTACCAACCGAAGATCTCGCTGCGGGACGGCCACCTCGTCGGCATGGAGGCCCTGCTGCGCTGGCGCCACCCCGACAA
The DNA here is from genome assembly GCF_040653175.1 of Actinomadura sp. NPDC048032. Taxonomy (NCBI): domain Bacteria; kingdom Bacillati; phylum Actinomycetota; class Actinomycetes; order Streptosporangiales; family Thermomonosporaceae; genus Actinomadura; species Actinomadura sp. NPDC048032. The sequence goes on along the minus strand of NZ_JBEZJP010000145.1, from coordinate 10,145 downwards.
GGGCCTCCTGGAGCCCGAGGCGTTCCTGTCGGTCGCCGAGCAGACCTACCTGATGCGCTCGATCACCCACTACGTCGTGCAGGCCGCGCTCGCCCAGACCGCCGCGTGGTGGCGGGCGGACATGCCGGTCCAGGTCGCGGTGAACGCCTCAGGACGCGACCTGCTCGACACCGGGCTCACCGAGGTCATCGAGGAGGGCCTGCTCGCCCGCGGCCTGCCCGCCGCCGCGCTCCAGCTGGAGATCACCGAGCGCATCCTGATGAACGAGCCCGCCTACGCCTCCGACACGGTGAGCGCCCTCGCCGAGCTCGGCATCCCGCTCAGCCTGGACGACTTCGGCACCGGCTACTCCTCCCTCGTGCGGCTCAAGCGCCTGCCCGTCGAGGAGATCAAGATCGACTCATCGTTCGTGGGGCGCCTGGCCGACTCGGCCGACGACGCCGTCATCGTCCGCTCGATCGTCGACCTCGTTCGCACGCTCGGGCTGCGCTCGGTCGCCGAGGGCGTCGAGGACCCGGCCACCGCCGAGCGGCTGCGGGAGATGGGCTGCGACGCCGCCCAGGGCTGGCACTTCTGCCGTCCCATGGACGCCGCGACCGCCACCGACTGGCTGTACTCCTTCGCCGTCCCCTCGGTGAAGGCGCCCGGAGGCGCCTGACCGCCACGGCCGAACGCCGATGGGGGCAGGGACCGTTTCGCACCAGAAGGGTCTTCCAGCGGACGCGCGGGCAGGGCGCCGCCCAGGTGAGGGGGCGCCCTGCCCGCCGCGGGGCGTGATGCGGGGGGCGGTGTCCGCGGTCAGTAGCGGCGACGGGCCTCGTAGTCGTCGGCGTAGTACTCCTCGCGCACGGCCGCGGGCGGGGGACGGCGGTCGACGGCGCGGCGGGCGGACATGATCCGCACGATGCCGACGACGAGGCCGATCACGCCACCGATCATGAGGATGACGCCGACCAGCCGGATGTCGATGCCGCTGATGTCGTAGTTGACTGCGTATGCCAGGATCGCGCCGATGATGATCAGGGCGATGCTGCCGCCGATGGTCACGGCGGTCTCCTCTCGTTCGTCCCGGGGGTGGACGCAAGAAGCGTTCCCTCTGTGCGGGGATGAAACGGGCGACCTGGGCGACCCGCCGCGGGCACGCCCGCGTAAACGGGTCGGGGTGCGGGCGCGCGGGCCCATAGGATGGCCGTGAACCCACTTCATCGCAGGAACGGTTTCTTCAATGTCCGCCATCACCCGTGACGAGGTGTCGCACCTCGCCCGGCTGTCCCGGCTGGCGCTCGGCGACGATGAGCTCGACCATCTCGCCGCCCAGCTCGACCAGATCATCTCCGCGGTCGCGCGGGTGCAGGAGGTCGCGGCGGAGGACATCCCGCCCACCTCGCACGCGCTGCCGCTGACCAACGTCTACCGGACGGACGAGGTGCGGGAGTGCCTCCGGCCCGAGCAGGCCCTCGCCGGCGCCCCGGCCGCCGAGGAGCAGCGCTTCCGCGTGCCGCGGATCCTCGACGAGGAGGCCTGAGCGGTGACCGGAACGGAGCGCAGCGGAGTGGAGGGCGCCGCTCAGGCGGCACGCCCGGGGGGCCTGGGGCGTCGTCCCCCCAGAAAGGACACGTGCGGTGAGTGAGCTGGTCAGGAAGAGTGCGGCGGAGCTCGGGGAGCTGATGGCCGCGGGTGAGGCGTCGGCCGTCGAGGTGGCCGAGGCGCACCTGGACCGCATCGCGGCGGTGGACGGCAGCGTCAAGGCGTTCCTGCACGTCGACCGCGAGACGACGCTGGCGCAGGCCCGCGAGGTGGACGAGCGGCGCGCGGCGGGGGAGGAGCTCGGCCCGCTGGCCGGCGTCCCCATCGCGCACAAGGACGTGTTCACCACCGCGGACATGCCCACCACCGCCGGATCCAAGATCCTTGAGGGCTGGCGGCCGCCGTACGACGCGACCGTGACGGCGCGGCTGCGGCAGGCCGGGCTGGTGATCCTCGGCAAGACGAACATGGACGAGTTCGCGATGGGCTCGTCCACGGAGAACAGCGCCTACTTCGTCTCCCGCAACCCGTGGGACCTGGAGCGGATCCCGGGCGGGTCGTCGGGCGGGTCGTCGGCGGCGGTCGCGGCGTACGAGGCGCCGCTGTCCACCGGCACCGACACCGGCGGCTCCATCCGGCAGCCCGCCGCCGTCACCGGCATCGTCGGGATGAAGCCCACCTACGGCGGCTCGTCCCGCTACGGGGTCATCGCGTTCGCGTCCTCGCTCGACACGCCCGGCCCGTTCGCGCGCAACGTGCTGGACGCGGCGCTGCTGCACGAGGCCTTCAGCGGCCACGACGTCATGGACTCCACCTCGGTGGACCAGGCCGTCCCGCCGGTCGTGGAGGCCGCGCGCCGCGCCGACGTCAACGGGCTGCGCGTCGGGGTCGTGAAGGAGTTCGCGGGCGACGGCTACCAGGCGGGCGTCTCGGCGCGCTTCAACGAGGCGGTCGAGCTGCTGGAGTCCCTCGGCGCGAAGGTCGTCGAGGTGTCCTGCCCGCACTTCTCCTACGCGCTGCCCGCGTACTACCTGATCGCGCCGTCGGAGTGCTCGTCCAACCTCGCGCGTTTCGACGCGATGCGGTACGGCCTGCGCGTCGGCGACGACGGCAGCCGCAGCGCCGAGGAGGTCATGGCGCTGACCCGCGCGGAGGGCTTCGGGCCCGAGGTGAAGCGGCGCATCATGCTCGGCACCTACGCGCTGTCGTCGGGCTACTACGACGCCTACTACGGCAAGGCGCAGCAGGTCCGCACCCTGATCAAGCGCGACTTCGAGGCGGCGTTCGAGCAGGTGGACGTGCTGGTCTCGCCGACCACGCCGACCACCGCGTTCCCGATCGGCGAGCGCGCCGACGACCCGATCGCCATGTACCTGGCCGACCTGTGCACGATCCCGGCCAACCTCACCGGCAACGCCGCGATCTCGGTGCCGTGCGGCCTGGCGGACGGCCTGCCCGTCGGCCTGCAGATCATGGCCCCCGTCCTCGGCGACGACCGCGTCTACCGCGTCGGCGCCGCCGTCGAGCGGGCCCTCGAAGAGCGCTGGGGCGGCCCGCTGCTGGCCCAGGCCCCGGAACTGGTGGAGGCGAAGTGACCACTCCGGCCCTGATGGACTACGACGAGGCGCTGGCGAAGTACGAACCGGTCCTCGGCATCGAGACGCACATCGAGCTCGGCACCGCGTCCAAGATGTTCTGCGGGTGCCCGACGGCGTTCGGCGCGGAGCCGAACACGCAGGTGTGCCCGGTGTGCCTGGGGCTGCCGGGATCGCTGCCGGTCACCAACCACGCCGCGATCGAGGGCATCATCAAGATCGGCCTCGCGCTGAACTGCGACATCGTGGAGTGGTGCCGGTTCGCCCGGAAGAACTACTTCTACCCGGACATGCCGAAGAACTACCAGATCTCGCAGTACGACGAGCCGATCTGCGTGGACGGCCACCTGGACGTCGAGGTCGACGGCGAGACGTTCCGGATCGGGATCGAGCGCGTCCACATGGAGGAGGACACCGGCAAGTCGCTGCACGTCGGCGGCTCGACCGGGCGCATCCACGGCGCCGAGTACTCGCTCGTCGACTACAACCGGGCGGGCATCCCGCTGGTGGAGATCGTCACCAAGCCGATCCCGGCGACCGGTGACCGGGCGCCGCTGGTGGCGCGGGCGTACGCGACGGAGCTGCGCGAGCTGGTCCGGTCGCTCGGCGTGTCGGACGTGCGCATGGAGCAGGGCTCGATGCGCTGCGACGTGAACGTCTCGCTGATGCCGCGCGGCGCCGAGAAGTGGGGCACCCGGACCGAGACCAAGAACGTCAACTCGCTGCGGTCGGTCGAGCGGTCCGTCCGGTCGGAGATCGAGCGGCAGGCGGGCGTGCTGGCCGCGGGCGGCACCGTCGTCCAGGAGACCCGGCACTTCCACGAGGACACCGGCCGCACCACGAGCGGGCGCAGCAAGGAGGAGGCGCAGGACTACCGCTACTTCCCCGAGCCCGACCTGGTGCCGATGGCGCCGTCGCGGGAGTGGGTGGAGGAGCTGCGCGCCACCCTGCCGGAGCTGCCGGCAGCGCGCCGCGCCCGCATCCAGCGGGAGTGGAAGCTGTCCGACCTGGAGCTGCGGGACGTCGTCAACGCCGGCGCCGTCGACCTCATCGAGGCGACGGTCGCGCAGGGCACCGACGCCCCGGCCGCCCGCAAGTGGTGGATGAACGAGCTGTCGCGGCGCGCCACCGAGCAGGGCGTCGAACTGGCCGAGCTGCCGATCACGCCCGAGCAGGTCGCCCGCGTCCAGGCGATGATCACCGCGGGCGAGCTGAACGACAAGCTGGCCCGCAAGGTGTTCGAGGGCGTCCTCGCGGGCGAGGGCGGCCCGGACGAGGTCGTCGCCGCGCGTGGCCTGAAGGTCGTCAGCGACGAGGGCGAGCTGTCCTCGGTCATCGACCAGGTGATCGCCGGCAACGCCGATGTGGCCGACAAGATCCGCGCCGGAAAGGTCGCCGCCGCCGGCGCCCTCGTCGGCGCCGTGATGAAGGCCACCCGCGGCCAGGCCGACGCCGGCCGCGCCCGCGAGCTGATCCTGGAGAAGCTCGGCGCCTCCTGACCCTCTGGTCCGAGGTTCCGAACGTCCGCCGAGGCGTCTCCCCCTGGGCGAGACGCCTCGGCGAAGCCCGAACGCGGGGCGGTCGGGTCGTGCTGGTCAGGGGTGGGGGACGTCGATGATGCGGTCGTCGCCTGGGCGGGGTTGGCCTCGTCCGTCCTTGTTGCTGGTCGTCACCCACAGTGAGCCGTCGGGGGCGCGGACGACCGCGCGCAGCCTTCCGTAGTGGCCCTGGAAGCGGGCGAGGGGGCGCCCCACCTTGCCGTTGTCGAGCGGGACCTGCCAGAGGCGCTCGCCGCGCAGCGCGGCGGCCCACAGGGAACCGTTCGCGTAGGCGAGGCCGGACGGCGACGCCTGGTCGGTCGTCCAGGTCAGGAGCGGGTCGGTGAAGCCCTTCCGGTGGCCGACGCCCTCGACGACCGGCCAGCCGTAGTTGCCGCCCTTGCGGATCAGGTTGATCTCGTCGAAGCGGTCCTGGCCGAACTCGGTGGCGTACAGGCGGCCCGCGTCGTCCCAGGCGAGGCCCTGGACGTTGCGGTGCCCGTAGGTCCAGACGCGGGTGCCGAACGGGTTGCCGGGTGCGGGGGCGCCCTCGGGGGTGACCCGGAGGATCTTGCCGCCGAGGGAGTTCCTGTCCTGCGCCATGCCGGTCTCGCCGGTCTCGCCGGTGGTGACGTAGAGCATCTTGTCGGGGCCGAAGGCCAGGCGCCCCCCGTTGTGGATGGAGCCCTTGGGGATGCCGGTGACGATCGGTTTCAGGTCGCTGAGACGGCCGTCATAGGTGGCGCGCACGACACGGTTGTCGGACGCGGCCGTGTAGTACAGGTAGACGAAATGGTCGGTGCCGTAAGACGGGGACACCGCGACGCCGAGGAGACCGCCCTCACCTTTCGCGTCCACACCGGGCACCGTGGCGACCGTCGTCGCGCGCCCGGACGGCGTGACGCGCAGGAGCCGGGCGGTGTCCCGTTCGGTGACCAGCGCGTCGGCTCCGGGCAGGAACGCCACGGCCCACGGCACCTTGAGGTTCTCGGTGACGGAGCGGGGCATGCCGGGCCCGCCGCCGGTCGCGGACGGGGTGGCGGACGCCGGCGGCGGGGTCCTGCCCTCTCCGCCTCCGGACGGCGAGGACGAGCAGGCCGCGAGGAGCGCGGCCGCCGAGGCCACGACGACCGGGGCGAGGATGGTGTGCTGTCGCATGAGCGCCTCCCGCAGGTAGTACGGATCCCGGGTGCTCACCGTTCCCTGTTACGCAGCGTAATCCCGGGCAAGCCGGCGATCCGGGGATGTTCGGCTTTCGGACGTCCCAAACGGATCCGAGACGAGGCCGTTCGTCGCGGGAAGGTCGCCCAGCCTCAATCGCTCCGTGACCTACCGAACGTACAGTGAGCGACACGGTGATCCCGTAGTGCAGCAACGTCGCTGATCCCCGGGCAGGCGAGGCCGGTGCGCTCGCCACCGGTCCGCGCCGATCCGGCGCGGGGCACCATCCGTGACCTTCGGGCCGTTATCCAGGCGGCGAGGGTCGTGGCCCCCAACTCCCCTGGCGCGGCGCGGCCTCCGCCAGGGCCGATCAGCCCATCGGGCAGGAAGGGACGCGGCGCGATGAGCGGCGACTACGCCAGGCGGGTACCGCCGCGTGCGCTGCCGGTCGCCCTGGCGGCGATCGTCGGTGTGCTGTACGCCACCGGCTCGCTGCTCGGCTGGGGCGGCCGCGCCTTCATCGCCTGGACCGAGGCCGGCGCCGCGGGCGCCGCCGCGATCTCCCTGCTGCTGTCGTCCCGGCGCCCCGACGGGCCGTCCGCCGATCAGGCGGCCGCCCCCGGCGGCATCTGGCGCGCGTCCTGGCGGTGGTACGGCATCGCCGCCGCCTCCTGGTTCGTCGGCGCGGTCGGCGGCGCGCTGGCGTACGGCTCCGGCCGCAGCGCCCTGTCGCTGTCGGTGCCCGACCTGTTCTACCTGGTCGCGCTGGTCGCGCTCGTCATCGGGCTGGTCGCGCCGATCCGGCTGCCCCGCGACGCGGGCACGTGGCTGCGCTACGCCGCCGACACCTACGTCTGCGCCTGCGCGCTGTTCGTCCTCGGCTGGGTGGCCCTGTTCGGGAACCTGTACCACCGGTCGGGGGAGTCGCCGCCGGAGTTCCTGCTGGAACTGCTCTACCCGCTGATCGACATCGTGTTCGTCTGCGGGGCGCTGCCCTTCGTGCTCGGCGCCGCGCGCGGGCACCGCCGCCTCGCCTGGATGGGGTACGGCGCGCTGGCGGCCATCGCGGCGGCCGACATCGTGACCACGTTCGTCCGGCTGGACGGGGGCGGGTCGGCCGAGGATCCGTCCGACATCCTGCGCCTGGCGGGGCTGCTGCTCCTGCTGCTGGTGCCGTGGACGGGCCCGGCCGCCGAGCCGGAGCTGCCCGTCGACGACATCCCCGAGGACGTCGCGGCGCCCGCCGAGGAGTGCGGCCGCATGATCGGCCCCGGTCTCGCGCCCGCCGCGGTGGCCGCCGCGGCCGCGCTGTTCATCGCGGGCCACTCGATCGCCGGCAACGACGGCCTGGAGCCGGCGATCTCGATCGCCGCGGGCTCGGCCGCGCTGGTGCTGATCGCGCGCCTGGCGGCGCTGCTGCGGGAGAACGAGGCGCTGCGCCGGGCCGTGGACACCGGCGAGGAGCACTTCCGGGCCCTGTCGGAGAGCATCGACGACGCGGTGCTCATCTGCGACCTCGACGCCACCGTCCGGCACGCCAGCGCGGGCGCCCTGCGGACCTACCGCTACACCCAGGACGAGCTGCTCGGCCGCCCGCTGAACGAGATCATCCACCCGGAGGACCTGCCGCGCGTCCAGCAGGTGTTCACCGAGTTCCTGGACGAGCCGTCCGACGTGGGGCCGCAGGACGCGCTGCGCGTGTCGTGCCGGCTGCGCGCGGCCGACGGGACGTGGCTGCCGACGGAGTCCACGATCTCCCGCTACAAGGGGTCGGGCGGGGCGCCGTCCCGGCTGCTGGTCACCACCCGCGACCTGAGCGAGCGGGCGGCGCTGCAACGGCAGGTCGCCCATCTGACCTTCCACGACGGCCTGACGGGCCTGCCGAACCGGTCGTACTTCGAGGAGCGCACGCGGGAGGTGCTGTCGCGGCAGGCGTCCGGCGGCAAGGCCGCGGTCGTGTTCGTCGACATCGACGGGTTCACCGCCGTGAACGACTCCGACGGCCACGCGGCCGGCGACCAGGTGCTCGCGCAGGCGGCCCGGCGGCTGCGCGCGAACGTCCAGGCCGACGACACGGTGGCGCGGTGGGGCGGCGACGAGTTCGCGGTCCTGGTGCAGCTCCCGCCGGACGACCGTGAGACGCGCGCCACAGTCGAACTGGCCGGTCGGCTCCTTCGCGTGCTTTCGGTCGACCCATACCAGGTCGGCAACAAGCACATCGTGCTGACGGCGAGTGTCGGCATCGCGTTCGCCGCCGACGCGGAGCAGCCGAACGGCGGCGGATCGGACGCGGGGCGCCGGCTCCGCCGCAGCGCCGCCGAACTGATCCGCAACGGCGACCTCGCGATGGCCCGCGCGAAGGAGCTCGGCGGCGGGCGCGTCGAGGTGTACGCGCCGCACATGCACGCCGACGTCGTCCGGCGGCTGGAGCTCGGCAGCGACCTGCAGGCGGCGCTCGCGGAGGAGCAGTTCTCCGTGGAGTTCCAGCCGGTCGTCGACCTGGCCACCTCCCGCGTGACCGGCGTGGAGGCGCTGCTGCGCTGGCGCCGGGGGAACGAGGCGGTGCCGCCGGAGGAGTTCATCGGCCTGGCCGAGGAGTCCGGCCTGATGATCCCGCTCGGCGACTGGATGCTGCGGGAGGCGTGCCGGGAGGTCGCCCGCTGGCGCGGCGACTCGTGGGACGTGGGCCTGTCGGTGAACTTCACCGCCCGGCAGATCGCCGCGCCCCGGTTCGTGGAGTCGGTCGCGGCGGCGCTGGCGGAGACGGGGCTGCCGCCGCAGGCGCTCACGCTGGAGGTGCGCGAGGAGGTCCTCGTCGAGGACGCCGACCAGAACGTCGAGCGCCTGTCCCAGCTGCGCGACCTCGGCGTCCGGCTCGCGATCGACGACTTCGGCACCGGGTACGCCTCGCTGGCCTACCTCGGGCAGCTCCCGGTCGACATCATCAAGATCGACCCGTCGTTCGTGGCGGGGCTCGGTTCGGACGAGACCCTGACGCTGCTCACCCGGACGATCGTGCGGCTCGGCAGCGACCTCGGGCTGACCGTGGTGGCGGAGGGCATCGAGCGGCCCGAGCAGCTGGAGCTGCTGCGGGAGATGGGGTGCCCGCGCGGCCAGGGGTTCCTCGTGGCGCGGCCGATGGCGGCGCGGCGGGTCGAGTCGCTGGTGCGGACGAACCTCGCGGGCAAGGCCCGTCCGGGCGACGTCCCGCTCCCGCTGCCGGGGTGACCGCGGTGCGCGGGGCGGTCATGCCGGGAGGCGCCCCTGCCGGACGACACTCCGTCTCGACATATGAGACAATGCGTCCAAGGATTTGACCGTTGGCCGGACATCGGCGAAAGTGGGCACGTGCAGAGCACCTCCACCATCCTCGTAGTACTTGGTCGGCGCGCAGGCTGACCAAGCTTTCCGTCCTGCGCGCCTCCCCTCGACCGCTCCACGGCGGCGGGGGTTTTTTGTTGCCCGGCGAGCCAAGACTCACTCCCCAAGGAACCGCAGAATCATGACGATCGAACAGATGACGGGAGCCCAGGCGCTGGTCCGCGCCCTGGAGAACGTCGGCGTCGACACCGTGTTCGGGATTCCGGGTGGCGCGATCCTCCCGGCGTACGACCCGCTGTTCGACTCCAGGAAGCTGCGCCACATCCTCGTCCGGCACGAGCAGGGCGCCGGCCACGCCGCCCAGGGCTACGCGATGGTGACCGGCAAGGTGGGCGTCTGCATGGCCACCAGCGGGCCGGGCGCGACGAACCTCGTCACGGCGATCTCCGACGCCTACATGGACTCGGTGCCGATCGTGGCGATCACGGGGCAGGTCGCGTCCTCGCTGATCGGCACCGACGGCTTCCAGGAGGCCGACATCGCCGGCATCACGATGCCGATCACCAAGCACAACTTCCTGGTCACCCAGGCCGAGGACATCGGCCGCACCATCGCCGAGGCGTTCCACATCGCGGGCACCGGGCGGCCCGGCCCCGTCCTGGTCGACATCGCCAAGGACGCCCTGCAGGCCACGGTCGGGTTCGAGTGGCCGGTCGCGCTGCAGCTGCCCGGGTACCGGCCCGTCACCCGGCCGCACTCCAAGCAGGTCCGCGAGGCGGCACGGCTGATCGTCCAGGCGCGGCGCCCGGTGCTGTACGTCGGCGGCGGCGTGCTGAAGGCGGGCGCGGCCGCCGAGCTGAAGGTGCTCGCCGAGCTGACCGGCGCGCCGGTCGTCACCACGCTGATGGCCAAGGGCGCGCTGCCCGACAGCCACCCGCTGAACATGGGCATGCCGGGCATGCACGGCACGGTCGGCGCGGTCGGCGCCCTGCAGCGCGCCGAC
>NZ_JBEZJP010000144.1:0-17123 GCF_040653175.1 Actinomadura sp. NPDC048032 | reverse complement strand
GCACCGGTGGGGCGCGGGGGGGCGGGTGGGGGGGGGGCGCGGGGGGGGCCCCTGGCCGGGGGGGGGGGCGGCCGCCCGGGGGGGCCCCCGCGCCGCGCATGCGCGGCGCCTTGAACCCGTAGAGAAAGTTGTAACGCAGTCGGGCGTTTGAGTTGTCCGGTCCCGGGTGATGCTTGACAGCCGCTCAGGGCGTGACGGGCTTGAAGTCGTATGCGCACAAAGGAAGTTCGCTGCTCTGACGGTGTGCGAGCGGCAGGAAGAGCACTGGTCGTACCGTCCATGTGATGCGCGTGCTGACGTGGGTGATGGACACGGTCCAGGGAGTTCGAGGAAGTGTCCCCCGCGCACCACCGCCGGTCACCCGCTCACGTGGCCGGGAGCTGGTCCGCCAGGACGTACGCGTCCGCCGCCATGACCGTGTCACAGACCTCCACGGGCCGTCCCTCGGTGTCGAAGGCGCCCGCGTCTTCGCCACCTTCACCGCCCCCAGCTTCGGCCCCGTCCATAACCGCCCCTCCACCGGCCGCCCCTGCCGCTGCGGCACCCACCACGCACAGGAGGACGAGACGCTCGGCACCCCGCTCAACCCGGACACCTACGACTACGACGCAGCCGTCCTCTGGAACGCCCACGCCGGGCCCCTCTGGCGGCGCTTCTCCATCCACCTGCGCCGGGAGGTCGCCAAGCGCGCAGGCCTCTCACAACGGCGTCTGCGCGACCACGCCCGCGTGTCCTTCGCCAAGGTCGCCGAGTACCAGAAGCGCGGAGCCGTCCACTTCCACGCCGTAATCCGCCTCGACGGGCTAACCGGCGGCGACACCCCGCCCCCGGCCTGGGCCACCGCCGAACTGCTCACAGACGCGATCACCGCCGCCGCCTCCAAGGCCCGTGTCGACGGCTCCACCCTCGACGGTCGAGCGCACACTTTCGCCTTCGGCCGCCAACTCGGCGTCCGCACCATCCGCTCCGCCGACTTCAACGACGGCCGGGAGCTGACCGAGCGGGCCGTAGCGGCGTACATCGCCAAGTACGCCACCAAGGGGGCCGAGACCGCCACGGGAGCGCTGGACCGCCCACTGAAGTTCGCCGCCGAACTCGCCCAACTCGACATCAGCGACCACGCCCGCCGCCTCATCCGAACCGCCTGGACCCTCGGAGCCCGCAAGGACCTCGAACACCTCCGCCTCCGCGCCTGGGCTCACATGCTCGGCTTCCGCGGCCACTTCTCCACCAAGTCCCGCCGCTACTCCGCCCCCCTCGGCGCCCTCCGCGACGCCCGCGCCGATTGGCGCCGAGCACAAGCCGCAGTCACCACACCCGGCAACGGGTTCGAGACGACGTACGTCCTCGCCCACTGGGTCTTCGCCGGCACCGGCCTCTCCGACGCCGAAGCCTGGCTGGCCGCATCCATCGAACCCGCTCCCGGAACGGAAAGAGACCCCACCCGTGCGTGACGAAGAGCTGCTGACCGTCCCGGACGTCATGGCCCGGCTCAAGCTCGGCCGCTCCACGGTCTACGACCTGATCCGCTCCCGCCGACTCCCTTCAATCACCATCGGCCGCGCTCGCCGTATCCCTCCATCGCACTCGACGACTACATCCAGCGTCACCTGGAAGAGGCCGCCTGATGACCGCACCCAAGCGCAAGAGCCGCGCCAACGGCGAAGGCACCATCCACCAGCGCAAGGACGGCCGCTGGGAAGCCGCCGGCTACGTCCTCGCTGCCGATGGCACCCGCAAACGCGTCCGCGTCTACGGCACCACACGCAAAGAGGCGGCCGACAAGCTCACCGAAAAGATCGCCAACAGCAACCGCGGCCTCCCCGTCGCCACCGCCGACAGCACCGTCGGCGACTACCTGACTTACTGGCTGAACGGCGTCGCTGTCCACCGGCTTCGGGAGAACACCCACGTCCGATACGCCGCCTGCGTCCGCCTCCACCGTGCCTGGCCTCGGCACCACGAAGGTCGCACGGCTGACCGCCAAAGACGTGCGCACCTTCCTCGACCGCCTGCGCGCCACTTGCCAGTGCTGCGCCCAAGCGCTGGACACCGCACGGAAGAGCTGCTGCGCGGTCGGCGAGTGCTGCCAGAAGCGGCTGTCCCCCTTGACTGTGACGTACGTGCACTCGGTGCTCAAGTCGGCGCTGGAGCACGCCGTCCGCGAAGACGAGCTGCCCCGCAACGTCGCCCGGAACGTCAAGGCCACCGCACATCGTCCTCGGCGATTCCGACCGTTCACCGCAGCCGAAGCCCGCCAGTTCCTCGACGCAGCCCGCGCCGACCGACTGCACGCGCTGTACGCACTCGCCCTGCGTACCGGACTCCGCAAAGGCGAACTCCTCGGCCTCTGCTGGGAAGACCTCGACCTCAACAGTGGGACCGCCAGCATCCGCCGCTCGCTCCAGCGCACCCGAACCGGCGGCCTCACGCATCTGCCCACCAAGACCTTGGCGTCCGAGCGCCGGATCGCGCTCCCGACCGAGTGCATCCGCTCCCTCAAGGAGCACAGGCAGCAGCAGGACAAGGAGCGTGAGATCGCAGGCTCAGCTTGGAGAGACAGCGGCCTCGTCTTCACCACGCCGACTGGACGGCCTCTCGACCCGGCCAACCTCACACGCCGCTTCCGCAGCCTCCTCAGCCGGGCCGGGCTCCGGCGCATCCGTTTCCACGACCTTCGCCACTCAACCGCGACCCTGCTGCTGGAACAGGGCGTTGACCTCGTCGTGATCAAGGAACTGTTGGGCTACGCCCACATCGGCGTCACCGCCGGCGTCTACGCCCACGTCCGACTCCGCCTCCAACGCCAAGCCATCGATCGGCTCACTGCCGCGCTCATGGAAAAGGGCGATGGCCCAGCAGAGCCACCGCCCCCATCATCCGTCCGCTGACGTTGCCGTCACCGTTGCCGTCATGGCCCGCTATCAGTCTATGACGGCACGTGCGTCAATTCATCGCTCACCAAATTCCCCAAGCTCACCAATTAGCCGCTGACGGGCAGCACCCAACTGTTCAGAGTATGAAGAATCGAAGATCGATGACAACTGCGTCTCCAACGAGCCGCTGATTTTGAAAAGAGCAGACCAAACAGCGCGATCGTCGACTAGCGCCGCAAAATCTTGTCGATGCATAACGCGGTTCATCCAGTCGGATAGAACGAGCGCTTGGTCGTCCGTCAATTCAATGTTCACGGATATCTCTCTTCGGATCGCAGCTCTCGCGACAGCGGCCCATGGCTACAGCTTCCCATCCCGCAGCAGGTAGGTTAGCTGATCCCCTGAGGATCGCCACCCGCCAAGGTACTCCCCGACGTTCGGGCCGTTCGCGGCGAATGACGCATGAAGTCCCGTGTCGTCCACGTAGTGGATGGCGGCCTGGCCCCTATATGTACCCTGAATTTGCCGCGTTCCCGGGTTCTTTACGAACTGCTCGATGGCTCGAACGAACGCTTGCCCATTCGCCTTATTGTAAGGCCCCTTTACGCCGAAGTCCTCAGCGTGCATAACACCCTGGTCGCTCGTCCGCATGTAGTGATGCGGAAGTTTATCGGACGACATCCAATTCGTTCCACACCCGGGCCCGCTGTTATGAACGAGTACCGGCGTGGCCCCCGCCAGCACATAGTAAGTGTGCAGGTCGGCGACAGTGAGGTTGTGGACGCGTTGCCTGGGAGTGGTCCAATGTTTGGTGGCGGTTACCTGGACGTAGGTGCCGGCGCTGGTGCGGAGCCACATGCCCGGTTCGAGGTCGGCGGCCTTGACCCACTTGTTGAGGCTTCCGGCGACCCAGAAGGGGTGGGCGTCGGTGGCGATGACGACGCCGGTCTTGAGGCGGAGAGGGCTGGCGGGTTTCTTGAGTTCCTCGCCTGCCGGCCAGACGGGGCGGAGGTCGGTGGCTTCGACAGTGATCTGGACGAGGTTCTTGGTGCCCTTGCTCGTGATCGTCGCCAGGACCGGCTCGGCCTCGGTCTTCCCCGTCTGCGGGTCGGTGGCCAGAACCTTGTCCCCGACTCTGACGTCTTCGATATTCCGGTAGCGACCGTCAGCAAGCAGAACCCGAGTTCCTGGCTTGAAGCTGCTGTGGCACTTTTCTACGCCTTTACCGATCGGTTTTGCAGCCTCACCGGTCTTTTTGCCGCGCCGGAATATCTTGGCCCCTCGCTTGAGGGGTTTGGCAAACTTTCCCACGTAGGGGACGAAACCGACGGCGAACCAGCCACACGATCCTCCGCTTTTTCCTGTGACGCACTTCTTCGCGTCGTTGTAGCCACTGAGATCCTTGGCCACGTCCTTGCCCAGCCCGAGCATGAATTTGAGGGATTCTCGCAGGCTCGGTCCGGGAATGTATCGGGGTTCGGGCGCGGCAAGGCCTTCCAGTCTCTGCTGCTGACCGCCCGGTCCACACATACTCGTCTTGTACGCGTTAATCGGGTCACATCCGTACAGACGGAGGACGACGGGAAGTGCGCGGAAGTTGTTGTGGGCTTGCCCTGTCGGTGCGTAGTCCCCGCTGGAGTTGGAGCCTCCCCCACTTCCTCCGCCGCCATAGCCTGCGCCGCCGCCTCTGCCGCTTCCGCCGGAAGGGGGGAAGTAGTCCTCCGAGGAATTGGGGTCGCTCATCAGGCCGCTGGGGTCGGCGCTAGTGACGGGGTTGTTGTTGGCGTAGCTGTAGCCGTTCAGTTGCTGGGGGTCGGCCGGATCCATGAGGGGGTCGACTGAGATGAACCGGCCTGTTGCCGGGTCGTACTCGCGGGCGCCCAGATGAGTGAGGCCAGTGTTGTCGTTGGTGCCGCCAACAAAACCCTTGTCCATGGCAGTGGGCCAGATGCCGGTGGAGCCGCCGCGGTCGTCTCCGAAGGGCGTGTAGCGGCGCTGGCTGAGGTTTGCCGGGTTGGCGGCGGGGACGGCGAGCTGGGCGGTGTTCTGATGGTCGGCCGCCAAGAGAGTGGTGCCGGCGGCGCTGCGCATGGCGACCGTCTGACCGCCGTGGGAGTAGTAGCGCGTGGCGGTGACATTACCGCCGCTGAGGCGGAGTTCCATGCCTGGCAGATACAGGACGGTGCCCGACTTGTCGCGGCGGACGAGCCGGTTGCCATCGGCGTCGTAGACGAAGGTGGTGTTGCCCTGGGCAGTGTCGGTGACCTTGGAGATTTCGTTCTGGTGGTCCCAGGAGAACTGGAGAGTGTTCGTGCCGTCGGTGCGTTGGGTGGTGTTACCGCCTGCGTCGTAGGTATAGGTGAGGTTCTTTTGCTGTATGCCGCCAGGCCCGTCGATTCGCTCGGAGTAGCCAGCGAGTTGGTGTCCCTTGTAAGTGGGGTCTACGCCGGTGTCCCCTGCGTAGCGGTAGTCATGGTCTCCTTGCCAGATACCGCCGGCGGTTCCGGCTCCCCAACTCTCCTCCTTGGTGCGATTCCCGTCCGGGTTGTAGCTGTACTTCTTTCGGTACGGAGCGGGACCTGCGACTTCGGCGGTGGAGGGGGTAGCGGCGCAGGTGGTGGTGTTCTGCGTCCAGGCATCGGTGAGGCGCCGCTGGAAGTCGTAGCGGAAGCACTGGGTGTCGGTGGTGACGCCGCCGGTGGAGGCGTGCCCGGTGATATCGGTGATCTGCCGGACGTTGCCAGCGTCGTCGTAGGTGTAGGTGGCGTCGCGGGCGTAGCCGTCGATGCCCTCTCGGCTGACGGTGGAGTGGGTCAGGCGGCGGGTGGCGAGGTCGTAGTCGTAGCCGACGTTGACGTCCTTGCCACCGGCTGACAGCACGTAGCCGCGGAGTTGGCCGATGTTGGTGTAGCTGGTGCCGGTGACGTATTGAGAATTCCCGGTCAGGGTGAGCGGCCGCTTCAGGTTCTCGGCGTCGTAGGTGTAGGTGAGAACCTCGGCCGGCAGGTCGCCGGCGGCGGGCTGGCTGGTGGACTGTACGGTCCCGTCCGGGTTGTAGGTGGTGTTGAACTGGTAGCTGTTGTCCAGTCCAGTTCCCTCGGCTCCGGTAGGAACTGTGATCGTTGTGCGCTTGGGCCGGTTGAGGTTGTCGTAATCGTCATTGCGGATCTTGTACTCGTAGGTCTGGCCGTCGGCGCCGGCGGCTTTGCGTGAGGCGAAGGTGAGCTGGCCTGGGCGTACGGTGTCATAACCCCACAGGGCGATCAGGGCGCCCTTGTCGCCGTCGCTGTTGGCGGCGTAGGTGCGAAGTCTGCGCCCGAGTTCGTCGTACTCGTGGAACACCTTGCCCGCGGAGCCACGGGAGTCGGTGGTGGAGACGACCTGGTCCAGGTCGTCGTAGGCGGTCGTGGTGGTGCCGCGATCGGGGTCGATGGCGGTCGTCTGGCGGCCGCGGACGTCGTAGCGGTACTCCCAGGTCTTGCCGCCCGGCCCAAGGATCTTGGTGATCCGATCGGCGGGGTCGTACTGGTAGGTGGTGGTGACGTAGTCGGTGCCGGTCGGCGAGGCGGCGTTGTGCTGCCGCAGCTCGATGGTGCGGCCGAGCGCGTCGGTGTAGGCGGTGGTCGGCGTTCCCCCGTCAGGCGGGGTCTGCTTGACCCAGTCCCCGACCGTGTCGCTGCCATAGCTGTAGGCGGTGGCATACACCTCGGGGTTGTCGCCCGCGCCGCCCAAGAGCGCCTCGCGGGTCTTGCGACCAGCGCCGTCATAGCTGTACCGGGTCTGGCTGTGGACCAGTCCCTGCATCTCAGGGCCGAACAGGCTCGGGGTGGGGCCAGCCTGGTCGTTGTAGTAGCCGTTGTAGGTGTAGGCGACCAAACCGCGGCCGTCGTAGAGCGTGTCGGTGATGACCCGGCCGCCGTTCTGTCCCGGCGCCTGAGTCTGGCGGCCCCTCAGGAACCCGTCGTAGATCTCATAGGTCGGGCGGCTGAGGGTGCCGGTGTTAGTGACGGTGCGGGTACCGACGACGACGGGCGCGTTCTCGGCGACCTGGTAGGTGAACTCCGCGCTGGCGGTCTCGCCGCCGGTTCGGTTGCGGTCAGGCTCCCACACCTTGATGGTGCGGCCGAGCGCGTCGTAGTAGACGTCGGTTTTGGCGCCCGCTTCGTCAAGTTCGACGATCGGCAAGCCCCATGCCGGGTCCAGCGTCGTGGTGGTGGACAGCTTCAGGCTGCTGCCGTCGTCCTTTGTTACGGCCGGAAGCGTGGCGGTGACCTTGGTCGTCAGTCCCGGCGCCGTGCCCGCGGGGGTCTGGGTGAAGCTGGTGGTACTGACGCGCCCTTGGACGTCCGACGTCGTCGTGGGCCTGCCGTACCCGTCGAAGCCCGTGACGGCCGACAGCTTCTGGTAGGTCGGGCTGGAGCCGTCGGCGGCGGCGTGAGACACCAGCCGCTCGGTGTAGGTGACCCGCCCCTTGCTGATGGACTTGAAGGTGCTCTTGGGCGTCGACGAGGTGCCGTCGTAGTAGGTGCGGGTGTCCGACAGCACATGGACCCGGCGGTCCAATCCACTCCAGAGACAACTGCCCTGAGTGACCTCCTTCTCCGCAATGTTGCTGCGCAGCCAGGCGGTGGTGTTGTCGGCGTAGGTGTAGCGAGTGCAGCGGTCGTCGCTGCTCACCGCTAGGTCCCCGTTGTCGGACGTCCAGTTGACCCGCCCGGTGTCGTGGTCGTAGTCGGTGCGGACCTCGGTCTTGCGCCACTGGCCGGGCCCTAGCGGGGTGAACGTCCGGGCGTATTCGACGCCCACAATGTTGGCGGTGACGGTACCCCAGGACCTGGTCTTGGAGGCGGTCTGATAGCGGACCGGCAGATTTTGCGTCCACTCCAAGGTCTGGCCGCCGGGTTTGTCCAGCTGTACCGAGCGCAGTTCCTGGCCGGCGAAGGAGTCGGAGTCGGTCACCGTGCCGCCGTCGCCGTTGTCGACGGTTACCGTACGCTTCTGGTCCGGGTCGGTTGCCGAATTCCGGTCGCCGTGCATACCGCGCAGGAAATAATGGTCGGTCTGAGCGACCATGCCGTCGGCGAGGTCGGAACCGGTCAACACGCTGACCTTGCCGTAGCCGCGCCACTGGCTCCAGGTCTTGTATTTCTCCTTGGTCAAGCCGTCGTCATCATCGAAATGCCAGGCGCCGCCCCCGGCGTCGTCGTACACGTACTTGGTCACCATGTCTGCGCTGCGACCGGTACGGTCACGAGCGATCACGTGGGTGACGACATACTTGTGGAACCAGTCCAGTGTCGGCTTGATGTCGCCGTCATGTGCCCAGTAGACAGGGAAGCATCGTTTGGTGTTGGTTTCTGGGTCCGGCAAATTGGCGGTAGTGCATTGTGCCGTGCTGTAGGCGACGGAGATCTCGCCACCGGATTCGTCGGCGACGTAGTCCAGTCGATAGCGCATGAGACCGCCGGTGTCACCGGCCCGGACGCGGTTGTAGCGCTCCTCGTAGTCGAAGGTCACCTTCGGCAGAGTGATCGCTGTACTGGCGGCGTGGCCGGTGTGCTGGATGGACGTGGCCAGCAGTGCCCGCGCGTAGTCGGCGGTGCCCCACTTGTGCGTCAGCGTCCAGGAGTCGACGTCCCGCCAGGTCCCGTCGCTCTTGATCACCTGGGTCTTCACCGACTCCAGGCGCTTGCGCGTCCAGAAGGACGGCGAGACGGTGCCCTTGAAGTCCTTGCACTCGGTCCCGGACTCGCAGTTGAGATCGTAGGGCGTGTCCGGCCACAGGTTCGGATTGGTCTCGATCTTGGACGGGTCACAGTTGGCGTCGGTGTCCAGGCAGCGTTCCTTGCTGTTGAACATCACTCGGGCAGGCGCCTTTGCCCACAGATTGTCCGAGCGCAACCCGTACTCGATGCGGTTCAGTACACCGCTGCGAACATAAGGGGTCTCGTCTTCGGGCTTGAGGTTGCGGCCGTAGTAGTTGGTCTCCTTGTCGTAGTAATAGGTGACCGCGTTGCCCTCGGGGTCGACAACATAGTCCAGGTTCCACCGCCATGCCTGCTGGCACCAGGAGTCCTTGAACGTATCCTTATGACAAGGATCGGTCGCGTCGTTGCCGAACACCGGCATGGTCCAGGTCGAATTGGTCACCGGGTTGTTCGTCGACCATTCGTCTAGACGATGCTTGCCGAAGAAGTAGACAGTGCCGTCGGTGGTGGTGACCTTCCAGTACTCGTTGTTGTCGTCCCCGTTGCCGGTTTTGGCGTCGTCGCCCGTCAGCTTCTCGATGCGAGTGCCGTCATCGTTCTTCAAACGCCATTTGCCGTCACCGTCTGGGATGAGTTCACCGCCACGCCCGTTCAGCTGCATCGTGGCGTTGTCATAGCCCCAGCACTGGTCACCGGGTGAGGTGCCCGCCTCGTCCTTCGGCGCTCCATCGTCTTCGCATGCCTTGTAGCGGCGCTCGATGAATCCCGGCCACAGATCGAAGCCATTGCCCACCCAGGACGATTGGGCATTGGTATTCGAGGTCAGACCATCGATGCTGCCTGAGGAGTAACTGAGCCCCACTTCCGGAGTCAAGCCACCGGGTACTGGAGGCACCCTCATGGGGTAGGACCAGTTGAACTCCCCGCTGTTCAGGTTCACGTTCCAGGTCGACGACGGCGACAGCTTGGTGGCCTTGAAATCGCCCTGTTCACCGGCGGTTCCCGCGGCGGTGGCCAGGACCGTCGGCCCCGCCGTGGCCGTCGGCTGCTGCGGTGACGCCTGCCGGGCGGCCGGTTCCGACGCGGCCTGTACCTGCGCGAGCAGCGTTTTGTTCTTGCTGTCGTGGGTCGTCGCCACCGGAGTAGGCCTCCGGCATTCGGCCCGCTCCGGCGTGGTCAGGACGCACGCCGGATACTGCACCAGACGAAGCCGGTCGGCGTAAGCGCCACCGAACGCCGACGCGAACGACGCGTAGTTCAGCCCGACCCCGACCTGTCCCGGTGCCGTCGTGTCAGTGCGGGCAACCGAGATCATGACGCCCTGGACGCCGGCGCGTTGACTCACATTGCGGTCGACGACCTGGACCCGGACCTGCTCGGCCGCCGGTAGACCTCGTGACCCCGGACGCGAACCGAGGTGCGTCGCATCGTTCGGAGCGGTTACCCAGACGGGGAGATCACCGGCGCGGGCCCAGCGTCCCTTGCCGGGGACCTTGCTGGTCGCCGTGCCGGCCTTCGGCCAGCTCGGCGCCGGAGCTGCCTTGGTGGTCAGGTGCTTGTTCCCGGCCTTGCGCGGCCGCGCCTTCAGCGCCCGGCCCTTGACCGGCTCGGCGTCCTTGAACTGGCGACTCGGCACCGGCTCGGCCCGTGCGGGCAGCGGCGACGCCAGTCCGATCGCCAGCACGGCGGCCATGCCCAGCGCGATCTTCGACCGCGCCCGGCCGTGGCCTCCCAGCAGCATCCGGGTACCGCGCTTGCTCACAACGCCCTCCAGGCGACGCTGCCCTCATCCCCGAGGGCCGACGAAGTGGTCAGCAGGAAATGGGTGTCGGCCATTCGACCGGGCAGGCCACAGTGGGTGTTCCTGGCCCGCCCACCGCCGTCAGTCGTAGGACTCGGGCAGAGGCGGGTTACCGTAAGGAGTGTCGATATGCTGCAGGTTGGCCAACGGCAACACCTCATTTGGAGTGAGGGGGCCCTTGACCAGCCATACATCGCGGATCAGCCCGGCGAAGTACTCGCGAGTGGGGTCGTTGTCGCCGGTCTTGCCATCGGCGAAGCGGCGGCCGATCTGCACGGGACCCGGTGCGTTGAACCCGATGACGCCGGTCTTCGCCGATTCGGCACTGGTGTTGCCGTTGACGTAGAGGGTCATCGTGTCGGTCTCCGCGTCGTAGACCAGCGCGAGATGGTCAGGGCCGGAGTCGGTGCAGATGTTGCAGGACTGCGACTGGTAGGCGGTGACCCGGGTGGTTCCGAGGGCGTCGGAGACGGAGGCCTCGATCTCCCAGCGGCCGACCCATTCGTCAGCGGGGTCGTCCCGGTCGGGGTCCCAGTTCGGATTCTTGGCCGCCTTCGGATTGAAGCGCACGGTGAAGGCGTTCTGGGTGATTCCAGCCAAGGAGAAGACCGTCATCGGAACGGTCGGTTTCACAGCGTGCACCCAGCCGGCGATCGAGAAGCTTCCGTCGGTGCGGACTACGGGCAGTGCCGTCCTGGCCCATTGACCGACGCCGGAGGTGTTGGCACCGTGGAGCACCAGACAGCCGCCGTCGAGTTGGTCGCAGGTCTCCCCGTCGGTCTTGATCTCCGCACCGCCGTACAGGGTGAGATCGTGGCCGGCGCCGGAGTCGTCCGGGACCACGCCGTTGGCCGGAGCGGTCGAGAGTCTCCAGCGGGCCTGGACAGTGGAGCGGTACCACCCGGCGACATCCTGGGCGGTGACGGCCCGGTCGAACACCCGAACGTCATCGATCTCGCCCCGGAAGAAGTCGGTTTTGATCCCGTTGTACTTGGCGCGACCGACCGCGAAGGCGCCGCGATTCACGCCGGCCCACTGGCCCCCGTCGTAGGACGTCGTCTGTTCGAGCCTGCCGTCCACGTACAGGCTGATCGTCTTGGCCGCTGCGTCGTAGACGCCGACCAGGTGGGTCCACTGCCCGACCACCGGGGCCTGCGCCGACAGGGCTCGGACGCCGGCCGCATCGGTCTTGTCTCCGAGCACCCCGGAGAATGCCCACCGATCGTCGACGGGCGAGTACTGAAGGTACATCGAGCTTGCGACGTCGGCGTCCTGGGAGGCGATGGTGGAGACACCGCCCTTGGCCGCCAGCTTCGCCCACGCCGAGATCGCATAGTTCTTCGTCGGGTCCAGCACGGGCAGCCTGGTCTCGGCGTAGCCCGTGGTCGCCGGGTCGGCGTCGGCGTTCAGCTTCAGCGACGACGACCCGACCCTCGCCGGAGTGCCCAGCGCGTAGTCGGTTCCGACCATGCGGGCCTCGTTGACCGAGAGGAGGCGCCACTGCTCCCACTGCGAGCCGGTGCAGGTCTGCTGAAGGACATGCGCGCGGTTGTCCATCGATTCGCCATCGATGGTCAGGCATTTATTGCTATGTGCGGGTTTCAGCTGGAAGACGCCGTCCGCCTGCTCGACGCGCTGGATCCGCTGGCTCGGCACCTCCGCGCAGTCGGACTGGATGCTGTGGGCGCCGTCGGCGGTGGACGCGGGTGTCCCATCGATGTCGAGGCATTTGTCGCTCTTCTTGCTGACAAAGGTGTAGGTGTTGGCGCCGACCTCGTTGAGCTTCCAGCGTTCCCAGTCGACGCCGTCGCAGTCCCACTGCATGATGTGCGCGCCGGGCGTCGTCTGGCCGCCTTCGACGTTCAGGCATTTGCCGGTCTTGACGTTGACGGCGGTGAAGGTGTTGTTTGCCGCGATCTCTTCTCGGAGCCTGACCGTCCCGGCGGGGTCGTCGAGTTTCCAGTGCGCCTCTTCGCTGGCGACGCG
This sequence comes from Actinomadura sp. NPDC048032, assembly GCF_040653175.1. Classification (NCBI taxonomy): domain Bacteria; kingdom Bacillati; phylum Actinomycetota; class Actinomycetes; order Streptosporangiales; family Thermomonosporaceae; genus Actinomadura; species Actinomadura sp. NPDC048032. The sequence goes on along the minus strand of NZ_JBEZJP010000144.1, from coordinate 4,752 downwards.
GCGGACACGGAAGCCGTAGTCGGGAGCGGTGCCGGAGCGGCCGGCCCGGTCGACGGCGTGCACGTTCAGCTTCCAGTCGCCGCGAACATCCGGTGTCTTGGTGAACGTGCAGGCCGTCGTGGTGCAGCCGGGCGTCTGCCCGAGCACGAGCCAGGTGATCGGTTCGGCCGGGCGGCCGGGAGGCGTGAACTGGTAGCCGAACTTGACGATCGGTTCACTGCCGGGCGCCGCGGTGACCGTGAAGTCGCCGGGCTGCCCCACCCCATCATGCTCGATGGCGTTGGCGGGGTACTTGGCGGAGGTGACGGTCGGCGGCGGTGGAGCAGCGTCGTCGTAGACGAACCAGCACTTGTGCCCCAGGCCACCGGCACTGGTCGGGGCGTCGGCCCAAGGGCCCGCGCCGAGCCAGTTGTGCCAGTCGTCGTTCTCCAGCCCGTCCTTGAAATCGTGCCCTCGGACGGTCCAGGCGAGCGGGACGTTCTTGGGGATGCCGCGAGACGACGCCAGGGCGCTCATTGCCTTGGTGAACACTTGTCCGGAGTTGCCGCCCCCGGAGTAGACGGGCGTCGAGTCCGGGGCTGGTTCCGCCCCGATCCTCCAGGAGAAGCCGGCCCCGTTCGCGTCACCCCAGCCGATCATGAACTCGCCCTGAACGCGGTCACTGCCCTGCGGGTCGGTGATCTTGGCGGCCATGGTGGGCCAGACCCGCAGCCGGGGCATGGACGCGTCGTTCAGCCCGCACGGGTAAGTGCCGCCTTCTCCCTCCAGATGAACGCCGGACGGAGTCTTGGGCGGGAGGTTGTAGAGGACGCGGAGGACGGCGTCGTTGTTGAATCGCTTCCAGCCAGTGGTGCTTCCCTCGTTGGTCGCCTTCAGGCCGAGCCAGAGAGTGCCGCTGCCTTTGGCCGTGTTGTCGACCTCGGTCTTGAGGGTCTCGCTGGACAGCACCACCGTGTTGTTCGCGCAGCCGACGCCCTCGTTGCCATAGTTGAAGCTTTTCTCCACCAGCTTGCGCTGCCAGAATCCGGAGGCTGCCTGCGTCCCCCAACTCGTCGAGCCGCCGACCCCCTTGGTCTTCCAGACCTGTGCCGCGGCCGCAGTGCAGTTGTAGGCGCCGGTCTGGTACGGCTTGAACTCCGCCCACAGAACGTTGGTCCGCATCACGGCCGAGGGAAGGACGAACTTGTAGAACAGCCGCTTGGTGATGGTGCCGCCGCACTGTCCCCCCATGTAGGGGTCGGAGTCCGAGCAATACCCCATCCCCTCGTCTTCCCAGGCGGAGTCGGTGTACTTGGTCGACACCATGACCGCGGCTGACTCCCCCGGTCCCTGCCAGTCCGGGTCGATGTACAGCGGAAACGTCGTACCCGCCCCGGTCAGCAGCCCCGGATCGGGAACCAGGGTCAGGTTTCCCCCTCCCACTGACGACTTGATGCGGCCCCGCTTCACACCGTCAGCCGGGGTCTCGGCGGCCATGGCCCTCTCGGCGAGAGTCGTCTTCCGGACGCCGCCGGCGGCCTTCCCGGAGGAGTCCCACATCATCGGCTCGGCGGCTCTGAAGACCGTCCCCCCGGCGGCCTCGTCCACCACCCGCATACCACCGGCCTTGTCGGCCTCCACCTTCATCCGGTCGGATTTCAAGCCCATGCGGACCGTGGCCAGCCTCGGGTCCTGTGCAGCGGTCGGGGTCTTGACGACCAGAACGTGGCTGAATCCACTGGGCTTGGCCCGCACCACCAAATCCACGTCCGGGAGGACGTTCTGGTACGTCGCCGATTCGCCATCGACGACCGGCGCCGGCAGTCTGCCATGCGGCCAGGTCAGGGACATGGTGCGCCCGGCCCGGCTCATCGTCGCGAACGGCCCGTCACCCCCGGCGGAGAACGCCAGACCGACGGTCGTCGCACCTGGTGCGAGCATGCCATCGGCGCGCAGCCGCAGCTTGGTGTCGATCCGCACCCACTTGCCATCACGCAAGGTGCGGACCGGCCGGGCGCTCACCGTGGCCTCCAGGCGGCCGTCCGGCAGCGCACGCACCTCGCGTTGCGGACCGGTCATCGAGGTGACGGTGACGGGCCGCTTCGACTTCAGCGCGGCCGCCACCGCTTCAGGCTGAGAGGGCGCCGCCTTGGGCGCCTCATCTGCATGGGCTGCGGTCGTGGACGCGCCCCGGGGAATATCCACCAGCGAAAACGGCAGTACCAGGGCGAACGCCGTGGCCGCACTGGTCGCGGAGAACGGCCGACTCCTCACGCGATGCGAGCTGGACTTCTGTGGCAGAAAACGACCCCAAAAGCTCACGGAGACCTCCGCGCACATAAAGTCTCGATAAAGTCGCTTTAACGTAACGTGACCGATCACGCTTCGGAAGAAGCGGAACGATCAAGGTATTGTGATCTACGTCACGACCGATTCGGTAACCCGACCCCACCACCTGTGCGTCGCCGCCAAGACGACTTACGCTGACGCTTGCGAGCCACTACCGAGAGTGATGGTTGATTCTGCTTGGAACGGTGGAGCACTACAGCCTTATGGGGCCGTTCCGGAACAAGGAGATCGGCACGACTGGGCGGCGAGAAAGGAATCCGATGGAATTCGATATGGCATTCTCTGACGCCGGATTCGGGGGGCCTGGCCTCAGTTCGAGCCTAGGGGGATGCCGTGGGTTTTTGCTGCGTTCAGCCAGGTGGGGAACTCGGAGAGGATGCGCTGGTAGAGCTCTGTGTCGGTGATGTTGGCTATGTCGTCCACCGCGAAGAAGCCGGCGTTGTCGACGAGGCGGCCGTCGAGGGTGTCCAGCTTTTCCAGAATTCCGTACCTGCCGTGGCCGAGACCGATGAACTGCCAGAACACGGGCCGGTCCGACGCCTCGCGCAGGAGGCGAGCGATCTGGGCGCTCTTGGCCACGCCGCCGTCGGAGAAGAACAGCACCAGGACCGGTTCGCCCGGACGGGTCTCGTAGTACGCGAGGATGTCCTCGATCACCTGGGGCTCGTTGTTGCGGCCGCCGAGGCTGACCCGGCTCCCGTCGGCGGCGACGGCCTCGTGCAGGCGCACGTTGTCCCGCGTCCACGCGCCGATCTCGGCGACCCGCAGCGGGGGGAGCCGGGCGAACTCCGTCGCGAAGATCCACGCGTCCAGGGCGCCGTCGTCGTCCACCTGCAGGGCGATCGCCGCCATCCGCTCGACGATCTCGGCGACCACGCCCTCCTTGAAGAGCCTGCGCATGGAACCGGAGGCGTCCAGCGCGACGGCGACGCGGGCCCGCAGCCCGCCGATGCCCTTCTTCTCCAGCGAGACGCGGACGGTCTCCTTGCGCAGCGAGATCCGCTCCGGCAGGTCGGCCTCGACCGGCGGTTCGCCGGTCACGTCCACGCCGAGGTCGGTGGCGAGGCCGGCGAGGCCGCTCGCCCATCCCTGCCCGACCGCCCTGAGCTTCCACGCGCCCGCGCGCCGGTACACCTCGACGACGACCGCCACCGTCTCCCCCTCCGCCATCGCCGGGGCCTCGAACCGGGGGCCTCCGTGCACACCGGCGCGCAGGGTGACGCCGTCGAACGTCCCCGGGCCGTCCACGCTGGCGACGAGCGCGATGGTCGAGACGTCATCGGGGACCGCGTCCGGGTCGATGACGATCTCGGCGCCCTCCAACCGGACCCCGTCCTGGGCGGGATGGTTGAAGAAGACCAGGTCGTCGTCCGACCGGACCCGCCGGTCATCGCCCAGGAGCACCGCCGAAACGTCGATCGGCGCTCCGGCGGCGGACACGGCGACCCTGACACGGCCGCCGTCCAGCGCGGCGTTCTCCCCCTTGCGCAGCATCGCCCGCTCCCTCCCCGCCCTACGCCCGGAATCCTCATAACGTCCGACGCCGGCCGCTGATGCGGGGTTGGCAACCGGTCCCCGAGTCCCGGGGAAGCACCGGATATGCGCCCGGTCCGCCGGCTCAGGCGTGCAGGAGGTCGGCGGCGGCGGTGTAACCGTTCGGGTCGATCACGGTGCCCTGCTGCTCGGCCAGGGAGGCGACGGCGGGATCCCAGCGAAGGCGGGTGCGGCCCTCGCCGCCGGTGATGACGACCATCTCCCCCGTTTCGGGGGCGATGCTCTCGAAGCGCCGCCAGGCTCCGACCGGGATCGAGAGGGTGTCGTAGGGGCCGAGCTCCGTGGAGACCGGGTTCTCCCGGTTCAGGGTGATCCGCCAGCGGCCGCCGGTGACGATCAGCACCTGGGACTCGTCCACCGCGTGGGTCGACATGCCGCGTCCGGTGGCCGCGCGCAGGCGGGCGAGGCTGAAGCCGTGGGGGTCGGCGAGGCGCGGATGCTGGTCGCGGTCCTCGGTGATCCCGTAGCCGACGACGGCGGCCAGTTCGGCGCCGCCGGTCCCCAGGGCGGAGTCGAGGAACGGGGCCGTCGACCAGCGCAGGTCGGACGGGCGGGCCAGGCGCCTGCGCATCTCCTCGGCGCCGATCCTGCGGAGCGTGGCGAGTTGGGCGTCGGTCAAGGGGCGCTTCAGCTCCACCCCTTGCGGGTACTCGCCCGGTTCGGTCTCGATGAGCCGGCTGTCCGAGGTGAGGTGCAGGCCGTACTCGGCGGCCTTCTCCAGGACGGACGGCGCCCAGATCAGGCCGCCGGAGCGGTCGCGTCCGAGGGCGGTGAACAGGAACGCGTCGTCGGTGCCGACGCTGGTGAAGCCTCGGAACACCCAGGTCGGGATCGAGATGACGTCGCCGGGACGGACGGTCACCTCGCCGT
>NZ_JBEZJP010000143.1:0-17198 GCF_040653175.1 Actinomadura sp. NPDC048032 | reverse complement strand
GGCCGTCACCGGTCCGCCGGGGTCCTCTCTCGTCGGGGTCAGACCCCGACGTCGCCGAGCATGTCGGTCACGAGCGCCGCGATCGGCGAGCGCTCCGACCTGGTCAGCGTCACGTGCGCGAACAGCGGGTGGCCCTTCAGGCGCTCCACCACGGCCGCGACGCCGTCGTGCCTGCCGACGCGCAGATTGTCGCGCTGCGCCACGTCGTGGGTCAGCACCACCCGCGACCCCGCGCCGATCCGCGACAGGACGGTGAGCAGCACGCCGCGCTCCAGCGACTGCGCCTCGTCCACGATCACGAACGCGTCGTGCAGCGACCGGCCCCGGATGTGGGTGAGCGGCAGGACCTCCAACATGTCACGGTCCACCACCTCGTCCACGACCTCCGGCGTCGTCACCGCCGAGAGGGTGTCGTAGACCGCCTGCGCCCACGGCGACATCTTCTCGCCCTCCGAGCCCGGCAGGTATCCGAGCTCCTGGCCGCCGACCGCGTACAGGGGGCGGAACACCACGACCTTGCGGTGCCGCCGCCGCTCCAGCACGGCCTCCAGCCCCGCGCAGAGGGCGAGCGCCGACTTGCCGGTGCCGGCCCGCCCGCCGAGCGAGACGATGCCGACGTCCTCGTCCATCAGCAGGTCCAGCGCGATCCGCTGCTCGGCGGACCGGCCGCGCAGCCCGAACACCTCCCGGTCGCCGCGCACCAGCCGCACCGACTTGTCCGGCTGGACGCGGCCGAGGGCCGATCCGCGCTCGGACAGCAGCCGCAGCCCCGTGTGGCAGGGCAGGTCCCGCGCCTCCTCCAGATCGGCGCTCCCCGACTCGTACAGCTCCTCGACGGCCCCGGCGGTGACCTCCAGCTCGCGCATCCCGGTCCAGCCGGACTCCACGACGGCCAGCTCCGCGCGGTACTCCTCGGCGGCGAGCCCCACCGCGGACGCCTTCACCCGCATCGGCAGGTCCTTGGAGACCAGCACGACGTCGCGTCCCTCACGGGCCAGCCAGGCGGCCACCGACAGGATCCGGGTGTCGTTGTCGCCGAGCCGGAACCCGTCCGGCAGGACGCTCGGGTCGGCGTGGTTCAGCTCGACGCGGAGCGTTCCGCCCTGGTCGCCGAGCGCCCCCTCGACCGAGACGGGCTCGTCCAGCCGGCCGTGCCGCAGGCGCAGGTCGTCCAGCGTGCGCAGCGCCTGCCGGGCGAAGTAGCCGAGCTCGGGGTGGTGCCGCTTGGCCTCCAGTTCGGAGATGACGACGATGGGGAGTACGACCTCGTGCTCGGCGAACCGCGTCATCGCTCCCGGATCGGCGAGCAGCACGCTGGTGTCGAGGACGTACGTGCGCCGGTCCGGTTCCCTGCCGGGAGCGGCGCCCCCGCGGTCTCCAGAGGTCTCCGGAACAGAGGTCCCGGACGGGATCCCGGCGGACGTGCCGGGACGGCGCGCGGAGGTTGTGGCCACTCGATCTCCCTGGATATGGGGGAACTGCCGGTGGCGCGCAGGTCCGCCCGCGCAGGGGCGGTGGTCCTCAGTGGACGGTCAGGTACCGTAGCGCCGGTGCCGCGCGGCATAGGAGCGGATGGCCCGCAGGAAGTCCACCTTGCGGAAGTCCGGCCAATGGACCTCGCAGAAGTAGAACTCCGAGTGGGCGCTCTGCCAGAGCATGAAACCGGAGAGACGCTGCTCCCCCGAGGTGCGGATGACCAGGTCCGGATCCGGCTGGCCGCGCGTGTAGAGATGCTCCGCGATGTGCTCCACGTCGAGGACCTCGGCGAGTTCCTCGATGCTGGTGCCACGACTCGCCTGCTCGATGAGCAGAGAGCGCACCGCATCAGCGATCTCACGCCTACCTCCATACCCAACCGCGACGTTCACAATCAGGCCGGGTGCGCTCGATGTGGCCTCTCCCGCATCTTTCAGGACGCGGGCCGTCTTATCGGGCAGCAGGTCGAGGGCGCCGACGGGCTTGACGTGCCAGCCGTCGGCGGCGAGCTTGCGGACGGTGTTCTCGATGATCGCCAGCAGCGGTTCGAGCTGGTCGGCGGGCCGGTTGAGGTTGTCGGTCGACAGCAGCCACAGCGTGACGTGCTCGACCCCCGCCTCGGCGCTCCACTGGAGCAGCTCGGAGATCTTCTGGGCGCCGCGCTGGTGCCCGGAGTTGACGTCGGCCAGCCCCATCGACCTGGCCCAACGCCGGTTGCCGTCGAGGATCACGCCGACGTGCCGGGGGGTGACGTCGGTGGGCAGATCGGCCTCGACGCGCCGCTCGTACATCCGGTAGACGGCGTCGCGGACGGCCGCGTACGGGCCGCTGCGGCGGAGGGCCGAGACCAGCCGCCCTCCCTCGGAGGGGCGCCGGCGCACGCCGTCCCTCCGCGCGCCGCGCGTCCTCCTGGTGCGCGGCTCTCCCGTACGCCGAACCCGCATATGGGCTTCCCTTCGAGCGACCGACCCTGGCGGAAAGTCGCTCAATTATGGCCCGACGGCGACACTTCTCCCACCGTCCCCGTGAGGCCAGGCTAACGCGCGGGAGGCGTCAGGCGGGGCGGATGGCCTGCTCTGGCCCGGTCCGCCTCGGCGAGCAGGTCGGAGAGAAAACGCGCCAGTTCGGCCGACGTGAGGACGGCGCGCACGCCGCGGCCGCCCGCGCCCCACGCCTCGATCACGGCGCGCCGCGCGACCCGCCACCGTCCCGCCGCGGACTGCTGGCGGCCGACCCACATCGATGACGTGCGCAGGGAGCACCGCAGCTCGCCGGTGCTGATCACGTCGCCGCGGTCGCGGTAGCGGAACGCGAACAGCTCGGGCTCGCGGGCGGTGTCGCCGGGGACGGGGTCGGGGAAGCGGTCGTCGGGGTCGGGCCAGCGCGCCGCCTGCGGGGACCCGTCGGCCCGTGCGGCGGCGACCCGGGCGGCGAGCCCGGCCAGGAAGTAGCCGCACCGCTCCCCCACCGCCCCGAACGAGTCGCCGTCCCGCCACAGTTCGAGCGTGACCTCGAACGGGGTGCCGCCGCGGTCGAGCGAGGCGATCGGGACCACCGCGAGCGCGGACCCGTCCAGGCAGCGCAGCCCCAGCATCCCGTGCACCTCCCGCCCCCGTCCGGCCCGCTATCCAGGCACAGTAGAGGAGGTCGGCACCATGATCACACCTAGTGATCATTCGGATCGGGTAATGGCCGGCCCGGCCCCGCCCGCCCTCGCGGTCAGGCCTGCGGGCCCGCGGCGCGGGCGCGCTCGACGTGCTGCAGGGCGCTGCGCAGCTCCGACAGCCACTCGTCGGTGTTCTTGCCGACGAGCCGGACGCACCAGGCGAGCGCGTCGCTGCGGCTGCGGGCGACCCCGGCGTCCACGAGCGTGTCGAGGACGCGGCGCTCGGGCTGCCGCAGCCGCGTCATCACCGGCACCGACAGAGTGGTGAACATCTCCCGCTCGCCGTCGCACTCCACGCCCCAGGAGACCTTGCGGCCGAAGCGCTGCTCGGCCTCCCGGGCGATGGCGATCCGCCGGTCGCGGGTGTCGTCACGGAAGCGCTGGACGTGCCCGGCGACGACGCCCGCGCGCTCGGCGCCGGACGCCTCGGCCGCCGCGGCGGGGAGGGGCAGCGTGCCGACGACCGCGACCTCCTCGCGGTCGACGACGACCTCGGGCGCGCCCTCGAACCACTCCTCGGGGAGCCGTCCGGTGAACCAGCCGCGGAGCTGCTCCACCGCTTCACTCGTATTCATGTAATCAAAATTACATCCCCTGTCGGGAGATGCGCCAGCCTCCGCACCGATTGACAATCACCACCAATTGATAGTTACTTTCATTTTAGAGCGGCAGTCAATCGGAGGTGGCAGTCATGACCGTGGGGCACACGCGGCGCTGGCTCGGGCTGGGCGCCCTGGCGCTGAGCATGCTGGCGCTCGGGTTCGACATGACGATCCTCAACGTGGCGCTGACCACGCTGTCGGAGGAGCTGCACGCGGGCACCAGCGCGCTGCAGTGGATCGTGGACTCCTACCTGCTGGTGTTCGGCGCGCTGCTGCTCCCGGCCGGGCTGCTCGGCGACCGGTTCGGCCGCAAGCGGCTGCTGGTGGCCGGCCTCGCCGTCTTCGGCGCCGCCTCGCTCGCCGGGGCGTTCGCGGACGGCTCCGGCGGCGTCGTCGCGGCCCGGGCGTTCATGGGACTCGGCGCGGCGATCGTGACGCCGCTGTCCATGTCGATGCTGCCCGCGATCTTCCCGCCGGAGGAGCGCACCCGCGCCGTCGCGGTCTGGTCGTCGGCGATGGCGCTCGGGCTGCCGCTCGGCCCGCTGCTCGGCGGCTGGCTCCTGGAGAACTTCTGGTGGGGGTCGGTCTTCCTCGTCAACGTGCCGCTCGTGCTCGTCGGCGGCGTCGCGGTGGCGCTGCTGCTGCCCGAGACGCGGGACCCGTCCGCGCCGCGGATCGACGGCGCCGGCTCGCTGCTGTCGGCGGCCGGCGTCGTCGCGCTCGTGTACGGGGTCATCGAGGCCCCGGTGCGGGGCTGGGGCGACGCGGTGGTGCTGGCGTCGTTCGCGGTCGCGGCCGTCCTGCTGGCCGGGTTCGTCCTGTGGGAGCGGCGCGCCGCCGCGCCCATGATGGACATGGCGCTGTTCCGCGACCCCCGCTTCACCTGGGCGGTGGTCGCCGCCGTCACCGCGAACCTGATGATGGCGGGGGCGCTGTTCGTCCTCCCGCAGTACCTGGAGGCCGTCCAGGGCAACGACGTGTTCGGCACGGGGCTGCGGCTGACGCCGATGCTGCTCGGCCTGCTCGCCGGCGGGATCGTCACCGACCGGGCCGCGCACCGCGCCGGGCACAAGCCGATCCTCGTCACCGGACTGCTCGTGCTCGCGGCCGGCTTCGGGTGGGGCGCGCTCACCGGGCCGGGCGACGCCTACTCCGCGACCGTCCCGTGGCTGCTCGTCCTCGGCCTCGGCTGCGGCCTGACCCTCGTCCCGGCGATGGACGCGGTCCTCGCCGCCCTGCCCGCCGCACGGGCCGGACGGGGCTCCGGCCTCGTCCAGACGCTGCGCCAGACGGCCGGGACGCTCGGCGTCGCGGGCCTCGGCAGCCTGCTGTCGGCGCTCTACCGGGACCGCGTGGCCACCGGCGGGCTGCCGCCCGAGGCGGCGGGCGCGGCGCGCGACTCCCTCGGCGGCGCCGTCGCCGTCGCCGGACGGCTGGGCGACGCCGGCCTGCTCGCCTCGGCCCGCGGCGCCTACGTCCACGGCATGGACGCGGTGTTCGCCGCGTGCGCCGCCGCCGCGGTCGCGGCCGCCCTGCTGCTGTTCTTCTTCCAGCCCGGCCGGGCCCGGGCGGATGCGGCCCCCTCCGCCGATGCACGAGAATCGGGGCATGAGCACGCCGTCCCGTGAGCACGCCGTCGACCGGCTGGAGGACCGGCTCTCCCGGATGCCGCTGCGGGAGCGCAAGAAGCTGCGGACCCGCCGGGCGATCCAGGACCACGCCCTCCGCCTGTTCGGCGAGCGGGGCTACGACGAGACGACCGTGGAGCAGATCGCGGCGGCGGCCGAGATCTCGCCGAGCACGTTCTTCCGCTACTTCCCCACCAAGGAGGACGTGGTCGTCACCGACGAGTACGACCCGATCATGGCGGAGGTCCTGCGGAGCCAGCCGGCCGGGCTGTCCCCCATCGAGGCGCTGCGCGCCACGTTCCGCGAGATGCTCCCGCTGCTGTACGAGACCGACCTGGACGTGGTCAACGCCCGGCTGCGGCTCACCGCCCAGGTCCCGGCCCTGCGCGCCCGCACGTTCGAGGCGCTGCGCGAGGGCACGTTCGCCATGCTGACCGACGTCGTCGGCCACCGGACCGGGCGGCGCCCCGACGACCCGGACGTGCAGACGTTCTCCTGGGCCGTCCTCGGCGTGCTCCAGGCGGCCATGTACCAGTGGATGGAAGGGCGCGCGACGACCGAGGAGCTTCCCGGGCTCGTCGACCGCAACCTGGAGTTCCTGGCCCGCGGCTGCCCGCTGTGACCGGCGCCCGCGGCGGGCGGGTCAGCGCGCCAGCGCGGCGGCCCTCTTCGGGCTGACGCGGACGGCGCCGCGCATGTTGCGGGTGTAGACGTTCTGGATCTGCACCACCGTGCCCGTCCGCGGGGCCGCCAGCATCTTGCCCTGGCCCAGGTAGAGGGCGATGTGCGAGATGTAGCCGGGCGCGGTCGGGTCGTTGGCCCAGATGAGCATGTCGCCCGGCTGGGCCTTGCTGTAGGGGACGACCCAGCCGGCGCGGGCCTGGTCGGCGGCGACGCGCGGGAGCCGGATGCCCGCCCTGGCGAACGCGTACTGCATCAGGCCGGAGCAGTCGTAGCCGCCCTCGGCCTCGGACTCGCCGCCCCACACGTACGGCCAGCCGAGCCGCGTGTAGGCCGCCTTGATCACCGTCCGGACCTGGCCGGCCGTCATGACCTGGCCGTCGGCGGCCGGCACGTTCCCGGACTTCGGGAAGTCGATCTCCGGGTTGACCGCGACGGCCCTGGCGCCCTTCGGCAGCGCCTTGCGCAGCTTCGTGATGAACGTCTTCGGCGCCGTCTTCGGGACGCTGACCAGCATCGCGTTGCCGGTCGGCAGTCCGAGGGCCTGCGCGGTGGCGTGCGAGACGACCGCGTCGACGTCGCTGACGCCCATCGTCGCGTACGCGCCCACCCGCAGTTGCGACTGGTGCTGCTTGCCGCCGACGGGCACCTGGCTGCCGAGCTCGACCCCGCCGTCGCTGCCCATCGTGAAGGAGATGGCGACGTCGCCGGAGGCGACGTTGCGCCAGAGCGCGTCCGACTTGGCGGTCGGCTTCGGCGTGTAGTTGCGGAACGTGGACGGATTGACGCCCATCAGCCCCACGCGCTTGCCCGCGACCATGCCCTGCACGGCGTCGACGACCTCGACGCCCTTCACGCCCTTGGCGCCGCGGACCTTCTGGACGAAGTCGGCCGGAAGCGTGGTCGGCGCCGCCACGAGGACGTGCGGGACGAGCCGCTTGCCGAGCGGCGCGACCGCCGTGGGCGACAGGCCGGTGCTGCCGGACGCGGCCACGAAGCGGGCGCGCTGCTCGCCGCGCGGCGGGTCCGCCGCGCCGTCGTCGCGCGCGACGAGGACGGCGGTGTTGGCGGCGAGCGTCGTCAGCACGGAGACGCCGATGATCGTCGGTAGCACCCGGCGGTTCGGCTTTCCCACTGCCACGCTCCCTCGATGGTCGCCCTGCGCCGGCTCCTGACCGTGCACCGGACACGACTATGACCCAGAAGGTCGGCCATCGTCCAGATACCCGGGGGGCCTGATGACACCCTCGGCCGCTCCACCCCGTTGGGTCAGGAACGCCCCAGTTACTCAGTAGTAACAGCCCGGACGGCTGAGATCAAGGTCACGTTGCCATAAAGTGGACCCTCAGTCCAATTGCCCGCGCAGTTCGCGGTTCAGCTCGGCCTGGGTCGTCACGGGCAGCCGGCAGACGAACCCCCGGCAGACGTACGCCGCGGGCTCCCCGTCCACCAGGACCCGCCCCTCCAGCAGGGGCACGCCCTCTGCGCCCGGCGGGCCGGCGCTGACCACCGCGCCCGGGGCGACCGCCATGAGGGCCGTCCGGTGCAGCGCGCGAGTGCGCGCGTCGTCCGGATCGCCGATCACCGCGATCTCGACCGGGCCGGTGGCGAGGGCCTCGGCCACGGCGAGGCCCCAGCCCGCGAACCGCGCGTGCTTGTCCGCCAGCGCCCCGGCGGGCGCCAGCGCGTCCTGCGCCGCCTGCCGGTGCCAGTCCGACCCGGTCAGCGCGGCGAACGACAGCAGCGCCCCCGCCGCCGCGAACTGCCCCGACGGCGTCGCGTTGTCGGTCGGGTCCTGCGGGCGCCGGAACAGCCGCTCGGCGTCGTCGGCCGTGTCGTAGAAGCCGCCGGACCCGTCGGCGAACCGTTCGAGGACGGTGTTCAGCAGCTCCCCGGCCAGCCGCACGTGGCGCGGGTCGCCGGTGACGGCGTGCAGGGCGAGCAGGCCCTCGGCCACGTCGGCGTAGTCCTCCAGGACGCCGGTGTTCGCGCCCGCCGTCCCGTCCTTGGACGTGCGCGCCAGCCGGCCGTCCCGCAGATGGACCTCCACCAGCAGGCGCGCGACCTCCTCGGCCGCCCGGACCAGGTCCGGCCGGTCGAACAGCGCGCCGCACTCCGCCAGCGCCGCGACGGCGAGCCCGTTCCACGCCGCCACCACCTTGTCGTCCCGCGCCGGCGGGATCCGCCGCGCGCGGGCCGTGAGCAGCGCGGTGCGCACGCGCTCGTACCGCTCGACGTCCTCGGGATCGCTCAGAAGCTGGAGGACGGAGGTGCCGTGCTCGAACGTCCCCGTCACCTCGAACAGGGTCTCCGCGAACGCGCCGTCCTCGTCGCCGAGGACCTCCCGCAGCTGCTCGGGCGTCCACACGTAGTACCTGCCCTCGACGCCCTCGCTGTCGGCGTCCAGCGCCGAGGCGAGTCCGCCCTGGTCCGTGCGCAGGTCGCGCAGCATCCAGTCGCAGGTCTCCAGCGCGACCCGCCGCGCGAAGGGCGTCCCCGTCAGCCGCCACCAGTGCGCGTAGACGCGGGCCAGCAGAGCGTTGTCGTAGAGCATCTTCTCGAAGTGCGGCACGATCCACCGCTCGTCCACCGAGTACCGCGCGAACCCGCCGCCGAGCTGGTCGTACATCCCGCCGCGGGCCATCGCCTCCAGCGTGCGGGACGCCATCGCCAGCGACTCGTCGTCGCCCGTGCGCGCGTGGTGGCGCAGCAGGAACTCCAGCACCATCGACGGCGGGAACTTCGGGGCGCCGCCGAACCCGCCGCGCACCGCGTCGTAGGAGCCCGCGAGCACCTTCACCGCATGCGCGAGCACCCCGTCGCCGGGCGCCTCCGTCCCGACGAGGCCCGACCCGCGCGAGGTCAGCGCCTCCACGACCTGCTGGCCCTGCTGGGCGACGTCGTCGCGCTGCTCCGTCCACGCCTTGTGGACGGCCTGGAGCAGCGCCCGGAACTGCGCCCGCGGGAAGTACGTCCCGCAGTAGAACGGATGCCCCTCCGGGGTCATGAACACCGTCATCGGCCAGCCGCCCTGGCCCGTCATGGCCTGCGTCGCCTCCATGTAGACGGCGTCGATGTCCGGGCGCTCCTCCCGGTCGACCTTGATGTTCACGAACAGCTCGTTCATCGCCCGCGCCGTCTCGCCGTCCTCGAAGGACTCGTGCGCCATGACGTGGCACCAGTGGCAGGCGGCGTATCCGACGGAGAGCAGGACGGGGACGTCGCGCCGCCGGGCCTCGGCGAACGCCTCCCCGGTCCACTCCCACCACTCCACCGGGTTGCCGGCGTGCTGGAGCAGGTACGGGCTGGTCGCGTCCTTGAGCCGGTTCATGCCCCCGATCCTGCCCGATCCGGCCGCCGCCTCACTCCCCCCGCGCCTGCGCGGCGAGATCGGCGAGGGCGGACTCGACGGTGCGGTGGAAGGTGGGATACGCGTAGATCATCTCGCGGAGGGAGGCGGTGGGGGTCTCGGTGTGGACGGCGAGGGCCAGGAGGCCGAGCACCTCCCCGCCCGAGGGCCCCGCGGCGGTGGCGCCGACCAGGGTGCCCCACTCGACGTCCTCGACCAGCTTGACGAAGCCGTCGTTGCCGGCCTTGTGGATCCAGCCGCGGGTCGACTCGGCGATCGGCACGACGGCCGTGCGGACCGGAAGGTTCTGGTCGCGGGCCTGGGCCTCGGTGAGGCCGACGGACGCGATCTCGGGGTCGGTGAAGGTGACGCGCGGCACGGCGCGGTAGGCGGCGGGCGGCCCCTCCTCCCTGAGGACGTCCCGGACCGCCACGGCCGCCTGGTACATCGAGACGTGCGTGAACGCGCCCATGCCGGTGATGTCGCCGATCGCCCACACGCCGTCGGCCGCGCGCATGTGGCCGTCCACGGCGATCCGGCGGGCGTTCTCGTCCAGGCCGACGGCGCCGAGGCCGAGCCCCCGGAGGTTGGGGCGGCGCCCGGTCGCGACGAGGAGGCGGTCGGCGGTGAGCGTCTCGCCGCCGAGGTGCATCGTGAACTCGGACCCGTCGTGGGCGACGCGGGTGACGTCCACGCCGGTGCGCACGCCGATGCCCTCGCGTTCGAAGACCTCGCGCAGCAGGGCGCCCGACTCCGGCTCATCGTTGACGAGGAGGCGGTCGGCCGCCTCGACGACCGTGACGCGGCAGTCGAAGCGGGAGAAGACCTGGGCCGTCTCGACGCCGACCACGCCGCCGCCGAGGACCAGCAGCGACTCGGGGACCTCCGTCGCCTGGACGGCCTCGCGGTTCGTCCAGTACGGCGTGCCGGCGAGGCCGTCGACGGGCGGGGCCGTGGGCGAGGTGCCGGTGTTGAGCACGATGCCGCGCCGGGCGGCGAAGACCTGGTCGCCCACGGTCACCTCGCGGGGGCCGGTGATGCGGCCCTGGCCGCGCACCAGCCGCACGCCCTTGCCGGTGAGGCGGTCGGCGGCGGCCGTGTCGTCCCACCCGTGGGTCGCCTCGTCGCGGATCCGGGCGGCCACCGGCCCCCAGTCGGGCCGGACGGACGCCTCGCCCGCCATGCCGGGGACGCGCCCGGCCTCGGCGACCAGCCCGGCGGCGCGCACCATCATCTTGGTGGGGACGCAGGCGTAGAAGGGGCACTCCCCTCCGACCAGCCGCGACTCGACGCCGACGACCGCCAGGCCCGCCTCGGCGAGCCTGCCCGCGGCGTCCTCGCCGCCGGGGCCGAGACCGATCACCACGACATCGACTTCGTCAGCCATGCCCTGGTCCTGCCCACCTTCCCGTCAGGTCAGACGGCGCGGTGGCAGCGGGATCCGGTCCAGATCGTGGACGAGGGTGATGTCGCCGCCGAACGCGGCGGACGCCTCGTCCGTGAAGCGGTGCTCGTCGGCGGCGGGGTAGCGCTCGGAGAAGTGGGTCAGGACGAGCCGCCCGACGCCCGCCTCCGCCGCCACCGCGCCCGCCTGGGCGGCGGTGAGGTGCCCGTACTCGGCGGCCAGGGCCGCGTCCTCGCCCAGGAAGGTGGACTCGATGACGAGCATGTCCACCCCGGCGGCCAGCTCGCGGACGCCGTCGCAGAGCCGGGTGTCCATGACGAACGCGACCTTCTGCCCGGGCCGGGTCACGCTGCACTCGGCCAGCGCGACCGTGCGGCCGGCGGGCGTGGTGACGCGGCCCTCCTCCTGGAGGCGGCGGATCAGCGGCCCCCTGACGCCGCGCGCGGCGAGCTCGTCCGGCAGCATCGTCACGCCGTCGGGCTCCTCCAGCCGGTACCCGTACGCCTCGACGGGGTGGGACAGCCGCCGTGCGACCAGGCTGAACGGGGCGTCGCCGGTGTCGAGTTCCGTCCGCTCGCCGGACACCGGCCGCGCGCGGATGACGTCGGTGTCGCGGAACGCGGCCGCGTGCCGCAGCCGCTCCCAGTAGGGCCTGCCGCTCGCCGGGAACGCCGCGTCCACCGGGTGCGCGACGCCGTCGCGGGCGATGCGCTGGACGATCCCCGGCACCCCGAGGCAGTGGTCGCCGTGGAAGTGCGTCACGCAGATCCAGGTCACGTCGTTCGCGGAGAGCCCGGCGTGCGTCATCTGCCGCTGCGTGCCCTCCCCAGGGTCGAACAGGACGCCGTGCCCGTCCCAGCGCAGCAGGTAGCCGTTGTGGTTGCGGGACCGGGTGGGCACCGCGCTGGCGGAGCCGAGGACGGTGAGATCGCGAACGGACATGCACCCATGGTGCCGGTCGAACGGCCGGGCAAGCGCTTGGTTATTCTGTGCGCGATGCAGACGACCCGAGGAGGGCCCGTTGGCCGGGAGCAAGCGCGACAAGATCAAGATGACGCCCGAGGAGGTGGCCGCCTACCTGGCCGCCAACTTCAAGGTGCAGGTCGCGACCGTCGGCAAGGACGGCGAGCCCCACCTGGTGACGATGTTCTACACCCTGTACGAGGGCAGGATCGCCTTCACCACGTACAAGTCCTCGCAGAAAGTGATCAACCTGCGCCGCAACCCGGTCATGACGTGCCTGGTCGAGGACGGCGTGGAGTACAACGAGCTGCGCGGCGTCGCCCTCTACGGGCGGGGCCTGGTCGTCGAGGACCCCGAGCCGCGGTCCAAGGTCGGCATGGTCGTCGGCTCCCGGATGGCGGGGCTGCCCGTCCCGGCGATGGGCGAGCCGGTCGACCCGGTCATCGCCGAGGGCATCGAGCAGGCGCTGGCCAAGCGGGTCCTCATCGTCATGGAGCCCGACCGGGTCGTGAGCTGGGACCACCGCAAGGTGTAGGCCATGGCGGGTCAGGTCGGGCGGATCAGCTCCGCGGCGCGGTCGAGGGCGGCGCGCTCGGCCGCGTCGTCACCGCGCAGGCGGGCGGCGTCGGCGATGTGGACGAACATCGCGGCCTGCCCGCGGACCGCGTCCAGCCTGCGCAGGATCTCCAGGGCCTGGCCGAAGAAGTTCAGGGCCGCGACGGGACGGTTCGCGCGCAGGTAGGCCTCGCCGAGGCTCTCCAGCGCGCGGGCGCGGGCGTGCTCGTCCGGCTCCGGCAGGGCGGCGAACTCGTCCGGCAGCGGGCCGAGCAGCCCGATCGCGCGGTCGAGGTCGCCGCCGCCGATCAGCGCCCGGGCGAGGTCGTGGCGCGCCGCCAGCACCGCGTGGTGGTCGCCGCCCCGCTCGGCGCGGCGCAGGGCCTCCTCCAGCGTCTCGGCGGCCTCCGCCCAGCGTTCCCCCTCCAGCAGGGCCAGGCCCTCGGCCTCCACCTCCCCCTCGCCGGAGGCCGTTCCGGCGAGATGGCGGTCGAGGGCGCGGCGCAGCTCCGCGGACGGGAGGTCGCGGTAGGAGTCATCGGGGTTCGCGCGCACGTCGAAGATCCTCCCCGGAGGAGGCGGCGCCCAACCGGCGCCGGGGCGGGTCAGGCGTCGTCGTCGGAGGCCTTGGCCGCCGTGCCGGCCCTCGCCGCCTTGGCCGCCTCCGCGCGCTCCCACTCCTGCTGCCTCAGGTCGGCCTCGCGGGGCGCCTGGATCTTCTTCATCTGCTTGCCCATCGACCGGATCAGCAGGACCGTCGCGGCCAGCAGGAGCAGGAACACCACGAAGCCGAGCATGCCGGGGCTGACCGTGTCGTCGTTCAGCGGCATGGCGTTCAGCGGCAGGGCGTGGACGGCAGCCATCACAGACACACCTTCTCCCGGATGCCGGCGAACAGGTCGTCCTCCGGCAGTTCCGTGTCGACCAGGGACCTGGCCAAATGGTAGTCCTCGGTCGGCCATGCCTCGCGCTGGACGTCCAGCGGGACGACGAACCAGAACCCGTTCGGGTCGATCTGGGTGGCGTGGGCGAGCAGGGCCTGGTCACGGGTCTCGAAGTGGTCGGCGCAGGGCACCCGCGTGGTGACCTCCCACCGGGCGCGCTCCTCGCCCTCCTCCTCGAAGCGCTTCAGCCAGTCGCCGTAGGGCGACTCGAGGCCGGCCTTCTCCATGGCGGCGTGCAGGGTGAGGATGCGGTCCTTGCTGAAGGTCATGTGGTAGTAGAGCTTCAGCGGCTGCCAGGGGTCGCCCGTGCCCGGGTAGCGCTCCGGGTCGCCCGCGGCCTCGAACGCCTCCACCGACACCTCGTGGCACTTCACGTGGTCGGGGTGGGGGTAGCCGCCCTTCTCGTCGTAGGTGAGCATCACGTGCGGGCGGAACTCGCGGACCGCGCGCACCAGCGGCTCGGCGGCGGTCTCCAGCGGCTCCAGCGCGAAGCAGCCCTCCGGCAGCGGCGGCAGCGGGTCGCCCTCGGGGAAGCCGGAGTCGACGAACCCGAGCCAGCGCTGGTCGACGCCGAGGATCTCGCGGGCCCGCGCCATCTCCGCCTCGCGGACCTTGCCGATGTCGGCCTTGACCTCGGGGCGGTCCATCGCGGGGTTCAGGATGTCGCCGCGCTCGCCGCCGGTGCAGGTGACGACGAGGACCTCGACGCCGTCGGCCACGTAGCGCGCCATCGTGGCCGCGCCCTTGCTGGACTCGTCGTCGGGGTGCGCGTGCACCGCCATGAGACGCAGGGGCTCGTCGCCGCCGCACGGCCGTTCGAGCGCCGCGCCGTCGAAGACGCCGGACGTACCGTCGATGACCTCGGACACTTGGGGGTCTCCCTCTCCGGACTGTTGAGCGGCCCCCGGTTCGAGGCACGCGCCATGACAGACGAGAATGAATTGTCCCTGACAACACCGAAACCCCGCACGAGGATTCCCGCCATGACGACGAGCGTGTCGAAACCAGCGGCTCCGGCCGAGTCCCGGCGGAGCCGCCTCGGCCTGGCCGCCGTCGGCCTCCTCGCGGCGGTGATGGCGGCCGGCTTCGGCATCCTCGCGGCGCACACGGGGCAGACGCCGGGGATCGTCCCGCAGACCGTCACCTACGACATCACCGACACGTCGGTCGAGATCAACTACACGGTGGCCAAGGGGAAGGACGACGACGTGCGCTGCACGGTGGACGCCTACGACACCGACTTCGCGGTGCTCGCGCAGAAGGAGGTGTCCGTCCCGCCCGGGACGTCCAGCGTGAAGGGGGCCGAGACGCTGCGGACGCCGCGGCGGGCCACCGGGGCCAGGATCCGCGACTGCCGCAAGGTCTGACCCTGCCGCCACCGGCCGACCGATACGCCCGGTGAGTGACGGAACACGGTTTGGCGGATTGCGGACGCCGTGTTCAGGGAACCTTTACCCGCACACACCGGATAGGCTAGAGGTTTCACCCAGCCGCACTTCATGTCGATGTGACGCCCGCCCGCGGGGGCGGGTGAGATCGCACCATGTGGATGAGGAGTACCCGTGACCGAGACCCGCGCTGACAACGTCACCTGGCTCACCCAGGAGGCGTACGACCGGCTCAAGGCTGAGCTGGACCACCTGTCGGGCCCGGGCCGCATCGAGATCGCTCAGAAGATCGAGGCGGCGCGGGAGGAGGGCGACCTGCGCGAGAACGGCGGCTACCACGCGGCCAAGGAGGAGCAGGGCAAGATCGAGGGCCGGATCCTCCAGCTCCAGGGCATCCTGGAGAACGCCCGCGTCGGCGAGGCCCCGCGCACGGAGGGCGTCGTCGGGCCCGGCATGACCGTCACGGTCTCGTTCGAGGGCGACGACGAGGAGGTGACCTTCCTGCTCGCCTCCCGCGAGGAGGTCGGCGCCCCCATCGACGTCTACTCCCCGAAGTCGCCGCTCGGTGCCGCCATCGACGGCAAGAAGGTCGGCGAGAAGGCCACCTACAACCTCCCCAACGGCCGATCGATGACCGTGGAGGTCCTCGACGCCACCCCCTACGGCGGCGCGTAGCCGCCGTCCCTCGACACTGCGGAGGTGAAGACCGCCGGGCGGATGCCGCCCGGCGGTCGTTGCTTGTGCGCCCCTATCCGGGCGCGCGTCCGCGGGGCGCCTCCGCCCGGGCGGGGCCGGACACCGCGCGGACGAGGGGCAGGGTGCGGTACGGGATCTGGGTGGCGAGGGAGATCACCGAGGAGGCGCGCTCCACGCCGGCGACGTCCACGATCACGTCGATGACGCGCTGGAGGTCGGTGTTGCTGCGGGCGACGATGCGGCACAGCATGTCGCCGGGGCCGGTGATGGTGTGGGCCTCGATCACCTCGGGCACCTGGGCGAGCCGGGCCGCCACCGGATCGTGGCCGCCCGCCTGCCGCAGCTGCAGCGTCACGAAGGCCGTCACCCCGTAGCCGAGCGCGGCCGGGTCGATCTCCGGGCCGTGGCCGGCGATGACGCCGTCGCGCGCGAGCCGGTCCAGCCGCGCCTGCACGGTGCCGCGCGCCACCCCGAGCCGCCGGGACGCCTCCAGGACGCCGACCCTGGGCTCGGCCGCGAACAGCTCGATCAGCCGGCCGTCCAGTTCGTCGATCGGCACGGCACCCTCCTGTGGTCGTGGTCACCCTGCACAGGACGACCGGTCAGATCACGTTTGCACTGTACAGATTGACCAATGATTCCGCCCGCTCTTGCGCACCTTGCAGGCGTATGTCGAGATTAGGTGGCATGGATGAGTTTCCGGTCAAGGGTATGGACGCCGTCGTCTTCGCCGTCGGCAACGCCAAACAGGCCGCCCACTACTACTCGACCGCGTTCGGGATGCGCAGGGTCGCCTACCGGGGCCCGGAGAACGGCAGCCCGGACGAGGCGGTGCACGTGCTGGAGTCGGGCGGCGCCCGGTTCGTGTTCCGCGGCCCGGTGAAGGCCGGCACCGAGATCGGGCGGCACATCGCCGAGCACGGCGACGGCGTGGTGGACCTCGCGATCGAGGTGCCCGACGTCGAGCACGCCTACCGGCACGCGCTCGCGAAGGGCGCCACCGGGCTGGAGGAGCCGCACGTCCTGGAGGACCGGTTCGGGAAGGTGACGGTCGCGGCGATCGCCACCTACGGCGCGACCCGGCACACGCTGGTCGACCGCTCCAACTACACCGGCCCCTACCTGCCGGGGTTCGAGCCCGCCGAGCCCGTCGTGGAGCCCGTGGGCAAGCGGTTCTTCCAGGCCATCGACCACTGCGTCGGCAACGTCGAGCGCATGGACGAGTGGGCCGACTTCTACCACCGCGTCATGGGCTTCACCGACATGGCGGAGTTCGTCGGCGACGACATCGCGACCGAGTACTCGGCGCTGATGTCCAAGGTCGTCGCGGACGGCACCCGCAAGGTGAAGTTCCCCCTGAACGAGCCCGCGGAGAGCAAGCGCAAGTCGCAGATCGACGAGTACCTGGAGTTCTACGGCGGGCCGGGCGTCCAGCACATCGCGCTCGCCACGGGCGACATCCTGGCGTCGGTCGACCGGATGCGCGCCGCGGGCGTGGAGTTCCTGGAGAGCCCCGACTCCTACTACGAGGACCCGGAGCTGCGCGAGCGCATCGGCCAGGTGCGGGTGCCGATCGAGGAGCTGCAGAAGCGCCGGATCCTCGTCGACCGGGACGAGGACGGCTACCTGCTGCAGATCTTCACCAAGCCCGTCCAGGACCGCCCGACGGTGTTCTTCGAGCTGATCGAGCGGCACGGCTCGCTCGGCTTCGGCAAGGGCAACTTCAAGGCGCTGTTCGAGGCGATCGAGCGGGAGCAGGAGCGCCGCGGCAACCTGTGACCCCGCGGCGCCGCGGCGAGCCTCGACGCCGCGGCGCCCGGGCACCGGGGGTGCGGAGTGCACCCC
>NZ_JBEZJP010000142.1:0-17355 GCF_040653175.1 Actinomadura sp. NPDC048032 | reverse complement strand
GGCCGGCGCGCCGCCGAGCAGCGCCGCGTGCAGCCCGCGCAGGGCCCCGGCGAGCGCGGGGTCCGGCACGACGGGCGCGTCGAACAGCGGCAGCCCGACCGGGCGCGCCGCGATGTCGGCGAGCACGTCCGAGATCAGCTCGGCGCCGACGTGGACGATGCGGTAGGTGAAGCCGAGCTCGTCGGCGGCGTGGCCGTCGTGCGGGTCGTCGGGGTTGAACGCGATGACCATCCCGGCCGCGCTCGTGTGGGCCCCGCCCCGGCACCGGAACGCCTGGTAGCCGTCCTCGGTGACGCCGAACGAGTACGTCTCGTGGCTGTGCCGGTGGTAGGCGTGCCGCTCGAAGTGGGCGTGCATCGCCTCCAGGGGACGGTCGGGCGACCGCCAGTACCTGCTCCAGTCCACGCGCCCCAGTCTGGCGCACGAGCGTTCAAGACGGCGCGCCCCGGTCCGGGCCAGGCTGGACCGCATGCGTTTCGACACCAAGATCGGGATCGTGGTCCGCGACGACCTGGCCGCCTGGCAGCGGCTCAACGTCACGGCGTTCCTGGCGAGCGCCGTCGCGGGCGGCGTCCCCGGCGTCATCGGAGAGCCGTACGAGGACGCGTCCGGCAACACCTACCTGGCGATGTTCCGCCAGCCCGTCCTGGTCTACGAGGCCGGGCCCGAGGCGATCTCGACCGCCCACGCCCGCGCCCTCGCCCGCGGGATGGACGTCGCCGTCTACATCGAGGACATGTTCAAGACGGGCCACGACGAGGCGAACCGCGCGACCGTCCGCGCCGTCACGGCCGAGGAGATGCCGCTGGTCGGGTTCGCCGTCCACGGCCCCAGGAACGGCGTGGACAAGGTGCTCAAGGGGTTGCGGCTGCACCCGTGAGCCCGGCGAGGGCGGCCAGGCGCTCGCGGTGCCGGTCCGGCGACCCGAACAGCTCCCGGGACGACTGCGCCCGCTTGAAGTACAGGTGCGCGTCGTGCTCCCAGGTGAACCCGATGCCGCCGTGCAGCTGGATCGCCTCGCCCGCCGTGTGGAAGAAGGCCTCCGAGCAGTACGCCTGGGCGAGCGCGGCGGCGGCCGGCAGCTCGTCCGGGCTCTCGTCGGCGGCGGCCGCCGCGTTCAGCACCGCCGACCGCGCCGACTCCACCAGCACGAACATGTCGGCGCACCGGTGCTTGACCGCCTGGAACGACCCGATCGGCCGCCCGAACTGGTGCCGCACCTTCGCGTACTCGACCGTCATGTCCAGGGTCCGCTGCGCGCCGCCGAGCTGCTCGGCGGCCAGCGCCACGGCCGCGACGTCCAGGGCCCGCGCCAGCGCGTCCGGCCCCCCGACCCTGCGCGCCGCGACCCCGTCCAGCTCGATCCGCGCCAGCCTCCGCGTCTGGTCGAGCGTCGGGAGGGCGTGCCGGACGAGACCCGCCGCGTCCTCGACGGCGTAGACCCCGACCCCGTCCCCGCCTCTGGCCGCCACGAGGACCAGGTCGGCGATGTGCCCGTCCAGGACGAAGTTCTTCGTCCCCCGCAGCACTCCGTCCTCGAACGTCGCCCGCACCGAGGCGGGGTCCCAGGACCCGCCGTCCTCGGCCACCGCGAGCGTCCCGATCACCGACCCGTCCGCGAGGCCGGCGAGCAGGTCGTGCCCGCCCTCCCCGGCCCCCAGCGCCGCCGCGGCCGTGATCGTCGCGAGGAAGGGGGAGCACACGACGGCCCGCCCCATCTCCTCGAACACCACGGCCAGCTCCCGCACGCCGAACCCGGCGCCGCCGTGCTCCTCGGCGATCGCGAGGCCCTGCAGCCCGAGCTGCTCGGCCATCTGCCGCCACACCTTCGGGTCGTGGCCCTCGGCCGTCTCCATCAGCCGCCGCACCTCGGCGGCGGGGGACCGGTCGGCGAAGAAGCGCCGCAGCGCGTCCCGCAGCTCCCGCTGTTCCTCGGTGACGACGAGCTTCATCGGGCGTCCTCCCACACGTGTCCCAGGCCTACCGGGTCATCGTGCCGCGCGCCCGCCGCCCGCCTCCGGCCCCTTCCCATCCACCGGGACGGTCAAGGCGCCCAGTCGTGCGGCCCGAGCACGTACCCCTTGCTCGTCGAGTGCAGGTGGTTGATCGACACGAGGTGGCCGAGCGCGGCCCACAGATCCTCCTCGGGCGCGTCCACGAGCGCCCCGATCGTCTCGAAGTCCGCCGCCCCGCGCTCCTTGTCGATCTCCGCCACCGTCTCGTACACGACCAGCTCGAAGTCCGACAGCTCCTGCACGTCCCCACGCGGAACATCTCGCTCATCCATAGACAGACCGTGCCCACTCGCGCTCGTTCTAAGTCCCGCGCGATGCGCAGCGCCGTACGCTGGGACCGTCAAGCTCGGCAACTACGATCTGTATGCGAAAGGTGGCGCTCTGCTCATAGACTCGCTCGCGAGGAAAGGAGCAGGGCATGACTGTGATGGTTCAAGAGCCTCTGTCGCACGATGACGCGGACGTCGTCCTGGAAGGTTTCCTCGCCCTCGACACCCCGGAGGGCTTCCGAGCCGAGCTGATCGACGGAGAGATCGTCGTGACCCCACCCCCCCTTGGCGACCACGAGCGATGCATCGGCAAGATCATCCGCCAGGTCATCCGCTACAGCGCCATCGAGTTCGAGTGTTCCGGCAACAAGGGCCTCGTGGTTCCTGGCGTTGAGGGCAAGCCCGATAACCGGGTGATCCCGGACATCACGTTCATATCCGTAGAGAAGGACCCCTTCCAGGGGGCTGCCTCGTGGATGCCCGTGGAGGGTGACGACGCGATCGTCATGGTTGTCGAGGTGACGTCCAGCAGGCCGAAACGGGATCGAGAGGCGAAGCGGACCGGGTACGCCCGGGCGGGAGTTCCGTTCTACCTGTTGGTAGACCGTGACGAGGACAGGGTGAGCCTGTTCAGCGGGCCGGACGGCGAGGACTACGGGCACATGGACCAGGTGCCGTTCGGCAAGCCGCTGCCGCTGCCGGAGCCGTTCGCGATCGAGCTGGACACCTCCGAGTTCGGCTGACGCGGGTGCGGTGACCGGGACCGTCTGGCCGCGGTCACCGCGCGTCCACCCTGGCGCCGAAACCGGTCGGGGTTGGGGAATGGGGGGTCGGGCGGGTGGTCCGGAACTAGAGTGATCATCGGATCTGGAGGCGCGAGCGAAGGCGGTACCGGAGATGTCCGACGTTCCGCAGGGCCGGGCCGGTGAGGTGGACCTGCAGACCGACCGACCGCACTCGGCACGGGTCTACGACTACATCATCGGCGGCAAGGACAACTACGCCGCCGACCGGGACACCGCGGCCGCGGTGCTGGCGAACTGGCCGGGGCTGCGCACCTCGATGATCGCCAACCGGGCCTGCATGCAGCGGATGGGCCGCCATCTCGCCGAGCTGGGCGTGCGGCAGTTCGTCGACGTCGGGACCGGCATCCCGTCCTCGCCGAACCTGCACGAGGTGGTCCAGGAGGTGGCGCCGGACGCGCGGGTCGTCTACGTCGACAACGACCCGATCGTCCTCGCCCACGCGCGTGCGCTGCTGGCCAGCACGCCGGAGGGCCGCACCGCCTACATCGAGGCCGACATGCGGTCCCCCGGGAAGCTCCACGCCGATCCCGCGCTGCGCGACGTCCTCGACCTGTCCCGGCCGGTCGCGCTGACCGTGATCGCGATGCTCCAGTTCGTCGAGGACGCCCAGGGCCTGATGGAGGCGCTCGTCGCTCCGCTCGTTTCCGGCAGCCACGTCGCCGTCACCATCCCCACCGGCGACCTCGCGCCCGAGTCGCGGCGGCTCGCCGATGACTACACCAGCAGCGGCATCCCCATGTACCTGCGGGACCACGCCGAGGTGGAGCGCCTCTTCACCGGGCTGGAGCTCCTCGACCCCGGCGTCGTCCCGATGCCGCGCTGGCGCCCCGCGCCCGGCGCGCCGGTCCTCCCCGACACCGCCACGAACATGTACGCCGCCGTGGCGAGGAAGCCCTAGCGGGCCGCTAAGGGGTCGGGCGCCCGTCGCGCCTTTCGCGGCGGCGCCGCGTGCGGCAGGTCATGCCGGCTGGACGTCGTCCTGCAATTGCAGCACCGCCTGGACCAGGGGCGCGAGCGCCGGCTCGGTGGCCGCCTGGTCGAGGGCCTCGCGCAGCGCCGTGTTGTGGGTGGGGCGGGCCTCCTCCAGGAGGCGAAGGCCGGCGTCGGTGACGTCGGTGTAGATGCCGCGGCGGTCGGTGGGGCACAGGTAGCGGGAGAGTAGCCCGCGGTCCTCCAGCCGGGTCACCAGCCGCGTGGTGGCGCTCTGGCTGAGGACGACCGAGTCGGCGACCTGCCGCATCTGCAGATGTCCGCCCTCGCCGTCGTGCTGGCGGCTCAGGACGTCCAGCAGCGAGTACTCGCGTGCGCTCAACCGGTGTTCGGCCTGGAGGGCGCGCTCGACTCTGCTCTCGATGCGCCCGTGCAGCAGCGAGAGCGCCGACCAGCCGTGCGCCAGTGCGGTCATCGCCGGGTCGGTGGCGGTCATGGGCAGCTCCCTAGGTCGGGTCGTGCGAGCGGACGCGCCGGCAGACCGGCCGCCGTGTCACGGACCTCACTATACCCGCGTTTGCCATTAGCCCGCGTCTGCAATTATTGTCGACTCTCATAGAACGCCTGTGCAACCTTGCCTGGAACGTCGAGAGGACCGCCCACCATGCCGCTCGCACTGCTGGCCCTGGCCATCGGGGCCTTCGGAATCGGCACCACGGAGTTCGTGATCATGGGGCTGCTGCCCCAGGTCGGCGCGGACCTCGGCGTGTCCGTGCCGACGGCCGGGTTCCTGGTCACCGGCTACGCCCTCGGCGTCATGATCGGCGCACCGGTCATGACCGTCCTCGGCACCAAGATCTCTCGTAAGACGATGCTCATGCTGCTCATGGGCCTGTTCATCGTCGGCAACCTCATCTCCGCCGTCGCCCCGGTCTTCGCCGTCATGCTGGCCGGCCGGGTGGTGGCGTCGCTGGCCCACGGCGCCTTCTTCGGCATCGGCTCCGTCGTGGCCGCCGAACTCGTCGCGCCGGAGAAGAAGGCCGGCGCCATCTCCATGATGTTCACCGGCCTGACCGTGGCCAACGTCGTCGGCGTGCCCCTCGGCACGTTCGTGGGCCAGACCGCCGGCTGGCGCGTGACCTTCCTGATCGTCGCCGCCCTCGGCGTGCTCGGCCTGGCCGGCGTCGCCAGGCTGGTGCCGGACCTGCCCAGGCCGGAAGGGGTGCGGCTGCGGCACGAGGTGGCCGCCTTCAGGAGCACCCAGGTCGTCCTGGCCATGGCCATGACGGTCCTCGGCTTCGGAGGGGTGTTCGCCGCGATCACCTACATCGCGCCGATGATGACCGAGGTCGGCGGCTTCGCGGAGTCCTCCGTCACCTGGCTGCTGGTGGTCTTCGGCCTGGGCATGGTGGCCGGGAACCTCATCGGCGGCCGTTTCGCGGACCGCAGGCTCATGCCGATGCTCTACACCGCCCTCGGCGGCCTCGCGCTGGTCCTGCTGCTGTTCACCTTCCTGGCCTCCGGCAAGGCCGCGTCCGTCGTGGCCGTCTTCCTCATCGGCCTTCTGGGCTTCGCCACCGTCCCGCCGCTGCAGAAGCGCGTCCTGGACCACGCCCACGGCGCGCCGACGCTCGCCTCCGCGGTGAACATCGGCGCCTTCAACCTGGGCAACGCCCTGTCCGCCTGGCTCGGCGGCCTGGTGATCTCCGCGGGCCTCGGCTACACGGCTCCGAACGCCGTCGGGGCCGTCCTGGCCGCCGCCGCTCTGGTGCTGGCCGTCGTGTCACACCGGCTCGAACTGAGCCAGGCCCGCACCACTGCTGCCTCTGCCCCGGTGACCCACGGGTCCGCCGCGGCCTCCGAGCACGGCGCCACTCCCGTCGAGACGGCACCTGCCCGCTCCTGACCCCGTACCCCGCTCGCCGCGACCGGGCGTCAGGCGACGGCTACATCCCGTGGACGAAGCCGTCGCCTGACCTCTCTGCAAGGTCGCCGAGACCAGGCGGCGGATCGCGGGAAGATCCACGGCTTCGGGCAGGACCTGCTCGCCGGGGTCGTCCCGGCTCGGGTCGTCGACGTTGAGGAGCGTGCGGAACAGGCGCGGCAGCACCGTCCGGGCGAGCAGGTCCCGGGCGAGGGCCGCGGCGTCCTGGACGTCGTGCTCGGCCAGGTAGCCGGTGAGCCGCTCCTCGGTGCTGGCGAAGATGGCGTCGAAGTAGGCGCTGGAGCTGCCGGGCAGGCGCTCGGCTTCGGCGATGGAGAGCCGGCAGGTCCGCACCTGGGGTTCCCAGACCATCAGCTGCAGGAAGCGCCCGCAGAACAGCGCCACCGCCTCGGCGGGGTCCTCGGCGTACGCGTCCGGGGTCTTCAGCCTGCCCAGGTAGAGCTCGCGGACCCAGTCCATGACGGCGAGGAACAGCTTGTCCTTGCTCTCGAAATGCGCGTACAGCGACCGCTTCGACGTCCCGGCGCGCGTCGCGACGGTGTCCATCGACGCCCGTTCGTAGCCGGTCTCCAGGAACACGTCCTTGGCCACCAGCAGGATGTGGCGCCGCAGCTCCTCACCGCGACGCTGCCGGCCCCGCGGCGCGGATGCGCCTGCTGCACTCATCGGGTTGCGTCCTCAAAAATAAACGGTACGGTTGAGTTTACTTATTGCCATGGCGGGCCGTTGGAGGGAAGCCATGATCGTCATTACCGCTCCCACCGGGAACATCGGGCACCAGATCGTCGACCACGTCCTCGCGGCCGGCGAGCCGCTCCGCGTCATCGCGCGCGATCCGGCCAAGCTGCCGGCCGGCGTGCGGGAACGTGTCGATGTCGTCCAAGGGTCGCACGGCGACGCGCGGGTCGTCGCCCGAGCCTTCGAGGGCGCCGACGCCGTCTTCTGGCTGCTGCCCTCGGATCCCCGCGCCGCCGACGTGATGGAGTCGTTCCTGGGCTTCACGAGGCCGGCGGCGGACGCGATGCGCGACCTCGGGGTCAAGCGCGTCGTGGACGTCAGCGCCCTCGGCCGCGGGACCCCCCGGGCGGCCAGGGCCGGGCACGTGACCGCGTCGCTGGCCATGGACGACCTGATCGCCGGCACCGGGGTCGCCTTCCGCGCGCTGGCCGCGTCCGGGTTCATGGACAACGTGCTCCGGCAGGTCGAGACGATCAGGGAGCAGGGCTTGTTCTTCGACGTGGTCTCTCCCGACCGCGAGCTGCGCGTCGTCGCCACGCGGGACATCGCGGCCGTCGCCGCCCGCCTGCTGCTCGACACCTCCTGGACCGGCCAGGAAGAGATCCCCCTGCTGGGCCCCGAGAACCTGTCCTACAACGCCATGGCCGCCGTCATCTCCGAGGTTCTCGGGACTTCCGTCCAGTACAGGCAGGTCTCCCCCCAGACCCTCGCGGACCGGCTCACCGCCCGAGGCATGTCCGGCGCCATGGTGCGGAGCATGCTGGACATGCTGGCGGCCAAGGAGGACGGCCTGGACGACGCGGTCGTCCGCACGCCCCGGCACGCGATCGACACCCCGACCACCTTCCGGCAGTGGTGCGAGGAGGTCCTCAGGCCCGCGGTGCGCGCCTGAAGGGGTCGTCAGCCGTAGCGCTTCATCTCGTGGAAGAAGCCGGGGACGGTGTTCAGCCCGCCCGACGACGCGACCTGGTCGTAGACGTACTTCGCCACGGCCAGGTCCAGGACGCCGAGGCCGAACGGTGAGAACACCACCGGCTTGTCGGCGGGCGGGGTCGTCGCGCCCGTGAGGACGTCGTACAGGGTCCCGGCGACGAAGTCGCGGTGGCCGACCCGCTGCTCGGCCAGGTGCGGGGACGTGTTCGCCTTCATGCAGTGCTCGACGTCGTCCACGACGTTGTACGACGACAGGATGATCTCGGGGGAGAGGTCGCGCAACGACACGTGCAGGACGAGGGGGTGGTGCGCGAACCAGCCCGGTTCGGTGACGTGCGGCTCGCCCGCGACGGTCGCGAAGACGACCAGGTCGGACGAGCGGATCAGCGACTCGGCCGAGTCGTGGATCGTGATCTCGCCCTTCTCGGTGCGCTCCAGGTACCCCTGGAACCCCTCGGCGTGCTCGCGCGACAGGTCGTGGACGCCGAGCTCGTCGAAGGCGAAGCCGTTGCCCGCCAGATAGGTGTGGATGTAGCGGGCGATGAGGCCGGCGCCGACGAAGCCGACCCGGCGGGGACGCGGGCCGCGGCGGTCGGCGAGGGCCGCGGCGGCCAGCGCGGCGGACGCGGCGGTGCGGGCGGCGGAGATGATGGAGCTCTCCAGGCACGCGAACGGGTAGCCCGTCTCGGCGTCGTTGAGGATCAGCACCGCCGACGCGCGGGGGATGCCGTTCGCGACGTTGCCGGGGAAGCTGGAGATCCACTTGATGCCGTGCACGCCGACCTCGCCCTTGACCGAGGCGGGCAGGGCGATGATCCGGTCGGACGGGCGGTCGGGGAAGCGCAGGAAGTAGGAGTCCGGGTTGACCGTCAGGCCCTCGCCGTGCAGCCGGTAGGCCGCCTCGACCATCCGGGTGACCTCCGCCTCGCGCCCGGCGACCGCCTCGTGAACCTGGGCGCCGGAGACCACGGCGAACGTTGGGGCCTGCGTCATGAGGGGAACTCCGTATTCCTGTAGATGATCAGTCGGCGAGGATAGCGGCCGGGTCGCCGAAGTGTTCGCGCAGCCAGTTCTCCTCGTAGATGGAATCGAGGTAGCGTTCGCCGAGGTCGGGGGCGATGGCCACGGCCACGGGGTCCTCGCCGGGGTACTTGGCCTCCAGCCAGCGGGAGGCGCCCGACACGACGGTGCCGGTGGAGCCGCCGAACAGGAACCCCCGCGCGGCCAGCGCGTGGACGGTCCGGATCGTGTCGGTCTCGGGGACGTGCACGACGTCGTCGACGAACGACTCGTCCACCAGGTCCGGCCTGCTGCTGGTGCCGAGGCCCGGCACCATCCGGCGCTCGGGGATGCCGCCGAAGGTGACCGAGCCGACCGCGTCCACCGCCACGACGGTGACGGGCCGGCGGTGCTCGCGGAAGTAGCGAGCGCAGCCCATCAGCGTGCCGGTCGTCCCGGCGCCGACGAACAGGACCTCCAGGTCGGGGAACTCGCGGTCGATCGCCGGGGCGGTCCCGCGGTAGTGCGCCAGCCAGTTGTTGCGGTTGGCGTACTGGTTCAGCCACACGTAGCCGTCCCCGGACGCGCACAGGTTCCGGACGTAGTCGATGCGCCCGCCGAGGTAGCCGCCGTTGGCGTCCCGGTCGGACACCACGCGCACCTCCGCGCCGAGGGCCCGCATGACCCGCATCGAGGCCGGGTTGCAGCGCGGGTCGGTGACGCACACGAACCGCAGGCCGCGGCTCGCGGCGATCAGGCTGAGCGCGATCCCGAGGTTGCCCGACGACGACTCCACGATGATCGAGTCGGGGGTGAGCGCGCCGTCGCGCTCGGCCGCCTCGACCATCGCCGCGGCCGCCTTCAGTTTCACCGAACCGGCGAAATTGAAGCCCTCGCATTTGAGGTAGAGCGGGCGTTCGATGACATGCCGAAGATCGACGTAAAGGTCGTCGACGTTGAATTCCTGCGGCGAGGTTATTATCGGCACGCTGCCATCCTGAAATGAAGAAGCAATTCCCTCGTCTTCCCCCGAAGTTCGCCGCGGGCTTCACGCCAGAGCCATGGCGAGGCATCACGGTACCTTCGGGCATCTTGCCGCCGCAACCCCCTGATTACCCGCCGGTAGGGCAGAATGCGTGGTACTTCTGCCGGGTCGGACTTAGGCTATGGCGGCCGCTTGTTTTTCTGTTACAGCGGAGAAGTTCTACAACACGGAGAGTAAAGATGAGTGCTCGCGGACCCGCCGTGGACCGGCTCCTCCCCCTGGCCGGGCTGCCCGCGCTGGACGTGCCCGCGGGGCAGGCCGAGCGCGCCCGCGAGCTGGCCGCGCGGCTCGGGATGAGCCGCGAGTGGGACGGCGACCTCTCCGCCCCGGTCATCGCGCGGGTGGAGCGGATCGCCGCCGAGCGCGACCGTCCCGCCGTCGCCGACGAGCACCGGACGCTCTCCTACGCCGGGCTGGTCGCCGAGGCGCGCCGGCTCGCCGCGCTGCTGGAGGACGAGGGGGTCCGCCCCGGCGAGGTCGTCGGCGTGGGCGGCGGCCGCTGCGCGGGCGTCATCGCCGCGTTCCTCGCGATCGAGCTGGTCGGCGCCCTGTACGTCCCGGCCGACGAGACCTGGCCCGCCGCCCGCGTCCGCGACGTCCTCGACCAGGCGGGCGCGGCGGTGCTGATCACGGTCGACCCGGGGGACCGGGTGGCGCCGGCGCTGCTGGAGGGGGCGGCGGAGGCGGGGTGCCGGGTCGTCGCCGCCTCCCGGGCGGACGGCCTGGCCCCGTGGACGGGGGAGCCGCGCCTGAGCGCGCCCGACCAGCCCCGGTACGTGCTGTTCACCTCGGGTTCGACGGGCCGTCCCAAGGGCGCGGTCGTCGAGCACCAGGGCATGCTCAACCACCTCTGGGCGAAGATCGTCGACCTGGAGCTGACCGGCGACGACGTGGTCGCGTTCACCGCCCCGCTGGGGTTCGACATCTCGATCTGGCAGATGCTCTGCCCGCTGCTGCTGGGCGGCCGGGTGGACGTGGTCGGCGACGAGGTGGGGCACGACCCGGTCGCGTTCGCCCGCGCGGTGGACGCGCAGGGCATCACGGTCGTCGAGCTCGTCCCGACCATGGTCAGGCACCTGCTGGACGACCTGCCGCCGGACGCCTCCGCGGCCGGGGGCGGCGGGGCCCGCCCGCTGGCGGGCCTGCGCTGGATGATCGCCACCGGCGAGGAGCTGCCCGCCGAGCTGGCCCGCCGGTGGCTGGAGGCGGTGCCGCACGCCCGGCTGCTGAACGCCTACGGCCCGACCGAGTGCTCCGACGACGTCACCCACCACACCGTGACGGCCGGTGACCTGGGCCTTCTCCGCCTCCCCATCGGCACGCCGGTCATCAACGCGCGCCTGTACGTGCTGCGGCCGGAGGACGACGGCGCCTGGTCGGCGTGCGACGTCGACGAGACCGGGGAGCTGTTCGTCGGCGGCGTGGTGGTCGGCCGCGGCTATCTCGGCGACGCCGAGCGCACGCGCGAGGCGTTCTACCGGGACCCCTTCGGCGCGTCCCCGACCGGGCGCCTCTACCGGACGGGCGACGCGGTGCGGCTGCTGCCGCCCGGCGCGGGCGGCGAGGACCGCCCCACCCTGCAGTACCTGGGGCGCGTCGACCGCCAGGTCAAGATCGCCGGGGTGCGGATGGAGCTGGGCGAGATCGAGGCGGTGCTGCAGCGGCACCCGGGGGTGCGGGCCGCCGCGGTGGTGGTGCACGAGTACCCGGGCAGGTAGCGGGCCCGCCGTTCACCGAGCGTGACCGGGCTGGCCGGATTCGGTTGTCAACCTTTGTCACCCGGCGAGCGTCCGGCCGGTCCGGAACGGACCCCGCGGCCGATGATTTTGTCACTCCTGTTAGCAATGGGGCGAGGCAACTTCTGCTTTTGAGGGGATTGCGAGGCATGT
Organism: Actinomadura sp. NPDC048032; assembly: GCF_040653175.1. Lineage (NCBI taxonomy): Bacteria > Bacillati > Actinomycetota > Actinomycetes > Streptosporangiales > Thermomonosporaceae > Actinomadura > Actinomadura sp. NPDC048032. The sequence continues at coordinate 5,786 of NZ_JBEZJP010000142.1, read as the reverse complement.
GACCGGCTGGTTGACTGTGACCCCGCTACTCCTGAGTAGATCGTGGGACGAGGGCGGAAGACGGGCGAGGGCGGAAAGCGGCGGCGCTCCGTATTGGCCGGAACACAGGGCGTTGACTCCGGGATCGCGCGGGCGATGTGCGTCCCCGGAGGGAACTCGGGGTGAAAGGGGACGGGGAAACCCGATCATTTCTGTGGTCATTCTCTTTGGATTTCTGCCCGCCGGCGTCCTGCCGGACCCGAAACCGGGCGTGAAGCAAACCCCCTGCGACCGGGAAAGCACCGCTTGATGTCCACCGAGTACGTTCCCCTTTCGGCCGCCCAGCGGAGCGTCTGGTACGCGCAGCAGCTGGCGCCGCGGACGCCGATCCAGATCGCGCAGTACATCGAGATCGAAGGCCCGATCGACCACGGGCTGTTCGACCGGGTGGCGCGCATCGCGGCCCACGAGGCGCTGGCGATGAACATCCGGATCGCCGAGCGGGACGGCCTGCCGCACCAGGTGCTCGACCCGGACGCGACGGCCACGATCCCGCTCGTGGACCTGTCGGGCGAGCCCGACCCGGACGCCGCCGCGCGGGCGTGGACGCGGGAGGCGATGGCCGAGCCGCTGCCGCTGGACGCCGAGCGCCTGTACTCCACCGCCCTGCTGCGGCTGGCCCCCGGCCTGCACCGCTGGTTCATCCGCGCCCACCACATCATCCAGGACGGCTACTGCGGCCCGCTGATCGCCCGCCGCGCCGCGGAGATCTACACGGCGCTGGCGGCGGGGGGCGAGTACGTCCCCGCGGAGGCGGGCGACTACCGCAGGGTCCTCGCCGAGGAGGAGGCCTACCGGGCGTCGGAGAAGTTCGAGCGGGACCGCGCCTACTGGACCGAGCGGTTCGCCGACCGGCCCGTCGCGGCGTCGCTGTCGGAGGAGATGGCCGAGCCGACCGCCGACTACCTGAGCCTGATCTCCGTCGTCCCGCCGGAGCGGACCGCCGAGCTGGCGGCCGGCGCGCGCCGGCTCCGCACCGCGACGCCGGGCCTGGCGATCGCGGCGACGGCCGCGTACGTGGCGCGGATGGCCGGCACCGAGGACGTCGTCCTCGGGCTCGCCGTCACCGGCCGCACCACGCAGATCGCGCTGGACACCCCGGCGCTGCTGGCGACGGTGCTGCCGCTGCGCGTGTCGGTCCGGCCCGACATGACGGTGGAGGAGCTGGTCCGCTCGGCGACGCGGGCGAGCGCTCGGGCGCTGCGCCACCAGCACTACCGGCGCGAGGACCTGCTGCGGGACCTGAAGCTGCTCGGCGAGCGCCGCCGCCTCTACGGGCCGGTCATCAACATCATGGCGTTCGACTACCGGCTGGACTTCGCGGGCCTCCCGGCGCGCATGCACGCGATCACCACGGGGCCGGTCGACGACCTGTCGATCAACATCTACGACAACTTCGACGGGGCGGGCCTGCGCGTCGACTTCGAGGCGCACCCGGACCTGTACACCGAGGACCGGGTCGCCCGGCACCTGGACCGGTACATCCGGTTCCTGGGCGCGCTCGCCGACGTCGACCCGGCCACGCCGCTGCGCGAGATCGGCCTGCTCGACGACGCGGAGCGGGCCCTCGTGCTGGAGGAGTGGAACGACACGGCGGTCCCCGCCCCGCCCGCCGTCGTCCCCGAGCTGTTCGAGGCGCAGGCCGCGCGCACTCCGGACGCCCCGGCCGTCACCCGCGGCGGCACGACCCTCACCTACCGGGAGCTGAACGAGCGCGCCAACCGCCTCGCCCGCCACCTGATCGCGCGCGGGGTCGGCGCGGAGGACTTCGTCGCCCTGGCGCTGCCGCGCGACGAGAACCTGGTCGTCGCGGCGCTGGCCGTGCTGAAGGCGGGCGCCGCCTACCAGCCGGTCGACCTGGCCTACCCCGCCGACCGCGTCGCCTACATGCTGGAGGACGCCGCCCCCGCCTGCGTCATCACCACGCGGGACGCGGACCTGCCGCCCGGCGCCGCCCGCGTCGAGCTCGACGCGCTCGCGCTGGACGGGCTCCGCGGCGACGACGTCGCCGACGCCGACCGCGTCCGGCCGCTGCGGCCCGGGAACCCGGCGTACGTCATCTACACCTCCGGGTCGACGGGGCGCCCGAAAGGCGTCGTCATCTCCCACGCCAACGTCGTGGACCTGTGCGTCAAGTCGATGGCGAGCTACGGGCCCGCCTCGACGGTGGCGCGCGTGCTGTTCTCCACGTCGCTGAACTTCGACGTGTCGGTGTTCGAGTGGCTGCTGCCGCTCACCGTCGGCGGCGAGATCGAGGTCATGCGGGACCTGCTGGAGGTCGCCGAGCGCGGCGGCTGGTCCGGGACGCTGGTCAGCGGCGTGCCGTCGGCCGTGTCGGCGCTGCTGGCACGGGGCGGCCTGCGGCTGGAGGCGGGGGACGTGGCGCTCGGCGGCGAGGCGCTCCCGCCGCAGCTCCTGCGGGACGTCCGGGCTCTGCTGCCGAAGGCCCGCATCTCCAACATCTACGGTCCCACCGAGGCGACGGTCTTCTCCACGTGGTGGGTCGACGACGGCAACCCCGACGCGGTGGCGCCGATCGGCGGCCCGATGGCCAACACCCGCGCCTTCGTGCTGGACGACCGGCTCGGCCCGGTCCCGGTGGGCGTGCCCGGCGAGCTGTACCTGGCGGGCGAGGGGCTGGCGCGCGGATACCTGCGCCGCCCCGGCCTGACCGCGGACCGGTTCGTCGCGTGTCCGTTCGGCGGGCCGGGGGAGCGGATGTACCGGACGGGCGATCTCGTCCGCTGGAACGACGCCGGCCACATCGAGTACCTCGGCCGCCTCGACCACCAGGTGAAGGTCCGCGGGTTCCGTATCGAGCCGGGCGAGATCGAGGCCGCGCTGTCCGCGCATCCGGCGGTGACGCAGAGCGTCGTGGTCGCGCGCCGCGACGCGGTCGGCGACACCGTCCTCGCCGGGTACGTCGTCGGCTCCGCGAGCCCGGCCGAGCTGCGGGCGTTCGTCGCCAGGACGCTGCCGGACTACATGGTGCCGTCCGCCGTCGTCGTGCTGGAGGAGATGCCGCTCACCCCGAACGGCAAGCTCGACCGCGCGGCCCTCCCCGAACCGGACTTCGCCGCGTCCCTCACCTCCCGCGGCCCCCGCGACGCCCGCGAGGAGATCCTCTGCGGGATCTTCGCCGGCGTCCTCGGCCTGGAGCGCGTCGGCGTCGACGACGGGTTCTTCGACCACGGCGGCGACTCCCTCAAGGCGACCCGCGTCGTGGCCCGCGCCCGCGCCGCACTGGACGTGGAACTGCCCGTGCGGGCCCTGTTCGAGGCCCCGACGGTGGCGGGGCTCGCCGAGTACATCGCCTCCGCCGGGAGCGCCGAGCGCCCCGCGTTGCGGGCGGTGGAGGAGCGTCCCGTCCCGCTGCCGGTGTCCTACGCGCAGGAGCGCCTCTGGTTCCTGAACCGGCTCGAAGGGCCCACCGCCACCTACAACCTGCCGATCCCGCTGCGCCTCACCGGCGCGGTCGATCCCGCGGCGATGGGGGAGGCGCTGCGCGACGTCGTCGCCCGCCACGAGCCGCTGCGGACGCTGTTCGCCGACCCTGAAGGCGAGCCGCACCAGGTGGTCCTCGCACCGGAGAAGGCCGGTCCGCGCCTGACGGTCACCGAGCCGGCGGACCTGAGCGCCGCCCTGTTCGCCGACGCCACCCGCGGCTTCGACCTGGCGAGCGAGCCGCCGCTGCGCGCCCACCTGTACCGGCTCGGCGAGGACGAGCACCTGCTCCTCATCGTCCTGCACCACATCGCCGGCGACGGCTGGTCGCTGGCGCCGCTCGCCCGCGACGTCATCACCGCCTACCTGGCCCGCCGCGACGGCGGCGCCCCCGGGTGGGCGCCGCTGCCCGTCCAGTACGCCGACTACGCGCTCTGGCAGCGCGCGCTGCTCGGCGACGAGGGGGACCCGGCGAGCCTCGCCGTCCGCCAGATCGCGTACTGGAAGGAGGCCCTCGCCGGGCTGCCCGACCAGATCAGGCTGCCGCACGACCGGCCCCGCCCGGACCGCGCCTCCTACCGGGGCGGGCAGGTCGCCTTCGAGGTCCCGGCGGAGCTGGCGGACGGGCTGCGCGCCCTCGCCCGCGACCACCAGGTCAGCGTGTTCATGGTGCTGCAGGCCGCGCTCGCCGCACTGCTCACCCGGCTCGGCGCCGGGACGGACGTGCCGATCGGCTCGCCCGTCGCGGGCCGCACGGACGAGGCGCTGGACGACCTCGTCGGCGTCTTCGTCAACACCCTGGTGCTGCGGACCGACACCTCCGGCGACCCGTCGATGGCCGAGCTGCTCGCCCGCGTCCGGGAGACCGACCTCGCCGCCTACGCCCACCAGGACGTCCCGTTCGAGCGGCTCGTCGAGGTGCTCAACCCGGCGCGGTCGCTGGCGCGGCACCCGCTGTTCCAGGTCATGCTGACCCTGCAGAACAACCCCGAGGCGTCGGTCGAGCTGCCGGGCCTGAACGTCGCCGTCGAGCCGGTGGACCCCGGGGTCGCCAAGTTCGACCTGGAGTTCCTCCTGGAGGACGCCCGCGACGGCGCGGGCGGGTACGCGGGGACCCTCGAGTACGCCCTCGACCTGTTCGACCGCGCGACGGCCGAGCGGCTCGCCGGCTGGTACCGGCGGACCCTGGAGGCGGCCGTCGCCTCCGGCGGCGCCGTCACCGTCGGCGCGCTCGACCTGCCCGGCGCCCCGCACGACCTCCCGCGGCTCCCGGAGGCGGCGGCGGGGCCGGACGAGAAGCGCCTCGTCGCCTACGTCGTCGCCGCGCCCGGCCAGACCCTCGACCCCGAGGAGCTGCGCGCCTACATCCGCGAGAGCCTGCCGGAGTCGATGGTCCCCGCCGCCGTCGTCGTCCTGGACGAGATGCCGCTCACCCCGAACGGCAAGGTCGACACCGGGGCGCTGCCGAAGCCGGAGCTGGCGATCACCCCGGCGACCGCGTACCGCGCCCCGTCGGGTGAGGCTGAGGAGGCCGTCGCCGCCGTCTTCGCCGACCTGCTCGGCGTGGACCGGGTCGGCGCCGACGACGACTTCTTCGCGCTCGGCGGCAACTCCCTCATCGCGATGCGGGTGGTCAGCCGGGTCCGCCGCGCCCTCGACGCGGAGCTGCCCGTCCGGGCGCTGTTCGAGGCGCCGACCGTCGCCGCGCTCGCCGCCCTGCTCGGCCGCGGCGCCGCGCCCGCGCGCCCCGCGCTGGAGCGGCGCGAACGCCCGGACGTGATCCCCACGTCCTACGCGCAGCAGCGGCTCTGGTTCCTCAACCGGTTCGAGGGACCGTCGGCCACCTACAACATGCCGACCGCGCTGCGCATCCGCGGCCCGCTGGACGTGGAGGCGCTCCGCGCCGCCGTCGGCGACCTCGTCGAGCGGCACGAGTCGCTCCGCACCGTCCTGCCCGACAGCGGGGGAGTGCCGCGCCAGCTCATCCTGGACGCGGCCGCGGCGCGGCCCGAGCTGGAGATCACCGACACCACCGAGGCGGAGCTGCCGGCGCGGCTCGCCATGGCCGCCGGGTACGCGTTCGACATCTCCGCCGAACCGCCGCTGCGCGCCCACCTGTTCCGGGTCGGGCCTCGGGACCACGTCGTGCTGCTGCTGATGCACCACATCGCGGCGGACGGCTGGTCGATGGCGCCGCTGGCCCGGGATGTGATCCTCGCCTATGCGGCGCGTGCGGAGGGTCGGGAGCCGCAGTGGTCGGCGTTGCCCGTGCAGTATGCGGACTACACGCTCTGGCAGCGGGA